>DASUWA010000013.1 GCA_036378675.1 Acidimicrobiales bacterium | reverse complement strand
GTGGATCCGGGGCCTCTCGTGGCAGCGTGGAGCTACATGTTGAACCAGGCCGAGATCGCCATGACATGCGTGCTCGGCACCGGGCTCGACATGGTCGTCCGGATGGCCGAGCGTTTTGCACCGGAGGACGTCGAACGTCGGGTGTCCGAGTTGGCGTCCGACGGGAGCGACCTCGCCGGGGATACCGCACAGATGTTCACCGAAAGGACCGGCGGCTCTGACCTCGCAGCACTCGAGACCACGGCCACTCCTCACGGCGACGCGTGGCTTCTCAACGGTTTCAAATGGTTTGTCTCCAACGTCGACGGATCCGCGTACGTCGTCCTTGCCAAGCCCGAAGGCGCCCCCGACGGCACCCGCGGCGTGGCGCCGTTCCTCGTGCTTCGCGAGCGGCGCGACGGCTCTCGGAACGGCATACGGATCCGGCGCCTGAAGGACAAGCTCGGGACCAAGGCGGTCGCCTCCGGAGAGGTGGAGCTGGTGGACGCGGAGGCGTTTCTACTCGCACCCGATCCAGGTGGTCCCGCCTCGGCGGACGGAGAATCTCACGACGGCAGGGGCCTCGGTCGAATGATGGAGCTCACCAACGGGGCGCGTCTCGGTATCGCCATGATGGGCGTAGGAGTGGCACGGCGGGCGCTCGTGGAATCGCTCTGCTACGCGCGCGAGCGGGAGGCTTTCGGCCGTCCGCTGATCGAGCAACCGCTCATGCAACGGAAGTTGGCGGACTTGATCGTGGAGGTGGAGGCCGCGCAGGCACTCGTCTTCGACGGTTACCTGGGACCGCGGCTTCGTATCGCAGCACCGCTTATCAAGCTGCGTGCCGCGAGACTAGGCATCAGCAGTGCTAGCGACGCCATCGAGGTTCACGGCGGGAACGGCTACATCGAGCAGTGGCCGGTTGCCCGCCTGCTCCGCGACGCGCAGGTGAACACCGTATGGGAAGGCCCCGACAACATCCTCTGCCTCGACGTGCGCAGAGCGATGGAGAAGAGCACCGCGCACGAGCCGTTCCTGGAAAGGATCGACAGCGCTATCGACCACGCCCCCGTCCTCGGGCCCGCGGCCGACCAGGCGACCGCCGATCTCGTGGCGCTCCGGTCCAAGCAGCTCCGCCAGGCGATCGAGGCGTGGCAACGTCTCGATGGCTCGGTGGCGGAGGCTCGCCTTTTCCCGCTGGCGCAGTACATGGTCGACGTGTACGCGGCGGCGTTGCTGCTCGAGCAGGCGGGCTCGGAGACCAAACTATCGGGAATGGGCAGCTCCTCCGAGGCGGGCAGGAAGGCTCTCATCGCGCGCCTCTACGCGCGATCGCACCTCGCAGATCCGGGACCGCTCCGCGGCATCGACGCGCCCGCCGAGGACCTCGAGCGCTTCAAAGAGCTATACGACGGAGCCCTCGTCGATCCGCGATGAACATCGATCTCATCTCGACCGAGTCGTTCATCTCGGGGCACCCGTGGGATCAGTACGCATGGTTGCGCGCGAACGCCCCCGTGTACCGTCACCCTGACCCCTACGGGGACTTCTTCTGGGCGCTCACCAAATATGAGGACGTCAAGTCGGTGAGCCGTCAGCATCCGGTCTTCAGCTCATACGAACGAGGTGTGATGGTCGGGGAGGCGGTGTCCGACGAAGAGCTGTTCGCCCAACGGCAAATGATGCTGAACATGGACCCGCCCCAGCACGAGCGCTACCGCCGGCTGGTCAGCCGGGGCTTTACGCCTCGCCAGGCGCAGATGCTGAAGGACCGGATCGACTCGTTGGCTGGCGAGATCGTCGCCGACATCGCCGGCAAGGGCGAGTGCGACCTGGTGGCCGACGTCGCCGGCCGGCTCCCTTCCGGGCTCATCGCCGAGATGATGGGGATCCCTCGTTCCGACGGAGAACGCCTCTATGAGCTGACCGAGATCATGCACACGACGGACCCGTCCGTTGTCACTCCGGAACGACAGCTGGAGGCCGTCGCCGAGATGCTCATCTACGCGGATTCGGTGGCCCGCGACAAGCGCCAACACCCGGCCGACGACATCGCGTCGACGCTTGTCCAAGCGGAGATCGACGGGGACATGTTGACGGACTCGGAGTTCCAGTGGTTCTTCCTGTTGCTGGTAAACGCCGGCGGCGACACGACGAGAAACCTGGTCGCATCTGGCGCACAATTGCTGTTCGATCACCCCGATGAGCGGGCACGCCTTCAATCCGACCTCGACGGGCTGTTGCCGACCGCGGTCGAAGAGATGCTTCGGTACACGTCACCGGTTTCGCATTTCCGGCGCACGGTGATGGCGGACACAACGATCAGGGACCACAAACTCGCCGCCGGCGAAAAGGTGGTGATCTTCTACGGGGCCGCGAACCGGGACGAGGAAGTGTTCGAGCAGCCCGACCGTTTTGACGTCGGCCGCGAGCCGAACCCGCACCTGGCGTTCGGCGGTGGGGGCGCGCATCTGTGCCTCGGCATGCACGTTGCCAGGGCGGAGATCGCTTCTCTGCTCAGGGAGCTGCTCACCAGGCTGCCCGACATCTCCCCCGCTGGCGAACCGCAACGGCTCGCCAGCAGCTTCATCGTCGGGTACCACAGCATGCCGGTGAAATTCACGCCAGCTGCCTCATGACTGCGAACCCAGACCCGCGGCGCGAAGCTCGCGCGGTGGCAACCGTTGACGACCTGGCATCCCGGCCCTACAACGCGGTCCCCGGTCGGGTGATCCACGACGCCGACGCGCACGTCATGGAGACGCCGAACTGGCTCCGGGATCACGCTGATCCATCGATCAGGGACAAAATCCAACCGCTGCGCTACCCGGGAGGCAACGAGCTTCGCCAGACAGGTGACCCCGAAGAGCAGCAACGGGACCTCGAAGCCGCTTTCGAGCGACTCGCCGAGCGACACCGGTCTTACAGCTACCGGGCGGAGGAGGCCGAGCAGATCATGCTGCGCAAGAACTTTGCGGCGACCGGCTCGTTCTTGCCCGACGATCGTGGACGCGCGCTCGACCTGCTCGGCTTCTCCAGCCAGCTGGTGTTCAACACCTTCCACAACAGCCGGCTGCACGACTGGGAGCACTCGGGCGACTTGGCGTTGGCCTACGGCACCGCTCGCGCGCACAACCGGGCAATGCTCGAGTTCTGCGCCGCGGACTCCCGGCTTCTGCCGACCTGTTACGTGCCCCTCGCCGACTTCGCGCTTGCCGAGGAGATCGCCCGAGAAGTAATCGACGACGGGGCCGCGGCGCTGCTGGTGCCATCGGGCTGCCCGGCAGGCCACTCCCCCAGCCATACCGGCCTCGATCCGGTTTGGGCGCAGGCCCAGGAAGGGGGCCTACCCGTTGTCTTCCACGTCGGGGGTACGGGAACCCTGATCGACCCCAACTACTTCCGCAACGGTCTACCGGTGCCGCCCGACTTCCACGGCGGGGAGGAGAACTTCCGGTCCGTCGATTACATGGGCATACCCCATCCGCCGATGCAGACGCTGGCGACGATGATCTTCGACGGGGTGCTCGAACGGTTCCCGAAGCTCATGTTCGGGGTCATCGAGCAGGGCGCGATTTGGCTTCCGTCGTGGACTCGGCAGATGGAGTCCGCTCTCGAAGCCTTCGGGCGCCACGAAGAACGGCTCCGCGCCCTTTCGCTGCGCCCGACCGAGTACGTGCGGCGTCAGGTCAGGGCTACCCCCTATCCGACCGAGGACGTCGGCTGGATAATCGACCAGAGCGGCCCAGACGTATGCATGTTCTCGTCGGACTATCCCCACGTGGAGGGTGGCCGGCGGCCTATAGAGCGCTTCGAGTCATCGCTGGGTGACGCGACCGACGACGTTCGGCGGCGCTTCTACTGCGACAACTTCCTCGATCTGATGGGGTCCGCCGCGTCGCACCTCGCCCGTTGACTAACCGGTACCCCCGGCGAGAAAGATCATCGCCCTACCGTGCGCTGGGGGCCACTACCGCGACTGGACTTGCAGCTATCCCGGCGAGTGCCTCCCCTGCGGTCTCGTCGAGGTCGCGCCCGCTCGTCTCGGGCATGAAGAAGACCACCAACGGTATAGCCACGATCGGACCTGCGGTGAGGATGGCCACGCCGTAAGGGAGGCTTCGGGTGCCAGCGATCAGCACACCCGCGACCACGAACCCGAGGCATTGGCCAACCACCTTCGCCGCGCCGGCGCAAGAGTTACCTAGCGCGCGCAGGCTGGTCGGGAACAGCTCCGTCCCGTAGGCACCGAGGGAAGGCCACGCTCCGAAGCTGCCGAAGTAGGTGAGCGCGAGCGCACCGAGCAATTCGAGCACTCCATGAGCGGCGAAGAAGAAGAGGTACAGGCCAAGGACGCCGACGGCGAGGAACGCGCAGCCGACTGTTTTCCGGCCGAGCCGGTCGCTGAGCGATCCGGCCGCCGCGAGTATCGGTATAGCTATCGCGCCGGCGGCGACGAGGGTGAGGTTGGCGGATGAGGTCGACATGTGGCGCTGCGACTCGAGGAAGTCGATGACGAAGACCGTTGCCTGCGTGGTCACATTGACCAGCAGCGCAAGGGCACACACCAGCACGAGGTTGCGCGCGTAAGGCCGGTGCGTGATCTCGCCCCATCGGGACCAGGTGCGGGAGGTGGCGACTCGCTGGTATCGACGGCTTTCCGGCAGGCGCCGGCGCAGCCACACCACGACAACCAGCACCGGCACCGCGGCACCGTACAACCACCGCCACGATACGCCGAGCGGCGCGAGCACGACCCCGTACAGCAGAGAGCCGAACCCGGCGCCGAGAATGTCGAGCGTTGCGAGAAATCCGAAGCCGAAGCCTCTGGCTCCCTTGGGCAGCTCCTCCGCAATCACCGTCCAGCTGACCGACATCTCGGTCGCGAGGAACAGCCGCGCCGCAAACTGGCAGCCGGCGAACGCCGCGATCGACGGCGCGAACCCTGTGGCGGCGGTCGCGATCGTGTACCCGCAGATCGACGCGAGCAGGACCCGCCGCCGTCCGTGCCGGTCCGCTCGTCGAGCGATGAAGATCGCAGGTAGCGCGCCGAGATACAGGAGGCTGAGCCAGAGCGAAGCCGACGATTGGCTCAGCCCGTAACTTGACCGGATGTGGGGCAGCGCGAAGATGACGATGTTCAGGTCGTAGCCTTCGAAGAAGCTGGCCCACCCGAGCAGCCCGAGCAGCTGCCAGTGGGACGGCTCGAGAAGCCGTGCGGGCTCGAAGAGCCGCTGGAACGGCGCCAGGTCGCCCCGGCTCGGCCCGGACATGACCTGCGTTACGCCTGCTTGCTTGCGCTCGGTCGACCGTCAGCCAGACCAAGGGTCCGCCACAGCCGCTTGTACGCCGGGCTCAGCAAGCCCAACTCCTCGCAGAGCCTCCGCACCTTCTGCAGCGACTCGATGGTTGCCGCGTGATGATCGGGGTTCTTTCTGTAGGCCTCGTCGAGCACAGCCTTCGGGATCCGGTACTTGACGACGATCTGACGGGAGGGGCGCAGCATCATTTGGGCCATCCCGGCGAGGATCAGTGGTGCTCCGACCGCGAGCTGGGCGCGCCGCGAGCGTCGGAGCGCTGGCACGCGCCGCTTGAGATAGTGGCGCGCGAACGAAAGGTGGCGGGCCTCCTCGGTCACGTGTATCCGCATGATCCTCTCGGTCAGCGGATGGATCACCGATCCGCTCCGAAGTTCTCGCCGCTGAACGTGGTCGATCGGGTCCTCCCCGCCCAGCACAAACACGAAGAAGAGCTCCGGGAACTGCCGCGCCAGGCGAATCACGTGCGCGGCGCCGATGCGATCGAGCTTGGTCAGTCCCCTGGCATCGAATCCGCTCCGGTTCACGAACTCCTGAAACATCAACGAATGCTGTGCTTCCTCGATCAGCTCGTGGTAGCAGTAACGGAACTCCGGTGAGCCGTTCGGGAGGTCCGCTGCGAACCGGAGAAGGCCCTGCTTCAGGATGCTCTCGAACTGCAAACCGAGCTTCATCTTTGAAGCGATCAAATCGAGTCCGAGGCCGGCCTGTTCAGCCGGTGCAAGGTTTCTGTACCAGTCGGTCCGCCCGAGCGGATCGTCTTCGCGCAGCATCCACCGGGGATCGTCTCGATCGATCCGCATCTCGGGCGAGTCCCAGTCGACATCGGCGTACGCGTCGAAATGCTTGGTGATCGACAGCTGGCTCAGGCGGCTGAGGAGCGCCTCCCAGCCGCCGGCGGCCGATCGTTGGGGCTCCTCGTCGACCAGCTCGGTAGGGACAGCGGTCATGGGTGTTCGGCTCCTTCCGGGGGGTTGCTGAACATCGCGGCGATTGCCTTGAGGGCCTCGAGGTAGTCGCCGGCAGGACGCTGGTACGGCTTCGGCACGAGGCGCTGGAAGGCGAGGCCGTCCATCAAGGCGAACGCGAAGCTGACGGCCATGTCATCGAGTTCCTGGTTGCGGCCGTCCTCCTGAGAAAAAAGTTCGGCGTAGACGGTCGTGCACTCCTCGACGAAACGCCGGTCCATCTCGACCACAGCAGAGGCGAGATCAGGATCGGTCCGGGCGGCGACCCAGAGCTCGGCCATCGCGACGAACGTCGACGACTCGAACATCGACCAAAGCACGTCGACGGCCCGCTCCAGCCGGCCGGGCCCGTGAGGAACGTCCACGAAGGCCTTGCGGAACTCCTCGATCCTGCGCTCCAAAAGCCGCTCGACGGCCGAGGTCAAAAGCTGCGTCTTGGTCGGGAAGTGATGCAACTGCGCACCTCGGGAAACCCCGGCGCGGCGGGCTGTTTCGATCGTCGTGGTCGCCCCGTAGCCGATCTCCACCAGGCAGTCGATGGCAGCGTCGAGAAGGGCTGTCCTGGTGTCGATGGCGCGCTGCTGCATCGGACGGCCGGTGGGTGTCACCGCCGGTTGCTGCCGTTTCGAGGCCATTGAGAGAGTTGTACAGGGAAAAAGAAAATCAGTCAAGCCTGATTGTTTTTGTGGCGCCCTGCCGGTTAAGCCCCTGCCCTGCCGATTTAGCCCTGCCGATTTAGCCCTCCCGTTTCAACCCTGTGGCTTCAGCCCTGTCGCTTCAGCCGGCCCGTCTTCTTGGCCCAATGCTCGGCAGCCGAGAATCCGGCGAGGGAGAGGGGGACGATCACCACGCCGAACAGCCCGAGTACGGCGAGCGTCTCTCCCTGCGAGCTCAAGCCGTGCCCGTCGATCAACGCTGCCCGGATTCCCCGGAGCAGGTACGTCGCCGGGGACAGATGCGACACCGTTCTCAGCCATCCGGGGAGGATGTCGACCGAGTAGTAGACGCCGGAGATGAGCAGGACCAGCGCCTGGACCATGAATGACATCTGGACTCCCCGCTCCGGGTAGAGCAGCGGCAGGATGCCCGCCAATATGCCGAGCCCGACCAGGCTGATGCTTCCCACCGCGAGAACCATGACCGCGGCAGACCACGAAGCGTGGCCGAGATCCACCGTGAAGAACGGCAACGAGCAGGCCATGATCGCGGCGGTCCGGATCACCGCGTGAAGCACACCGAAGGCGGACATCCCGAGCAGGTGCCACAGGCGCGGGACCGGCGCCATCAAGGTGTGCTCGATGGTTCCCTCCCACCGTTCCCAGGTGATGACCAGGCTCATGTCGTCGAGGACCGCTGACAGGTAGGCCCACACGAGTGTCCCGATCAGGAGGAACAGCGTGAGCCGGCGCACTTCGCTTGCGCTGACCGCGCCGGTGCGACCTGCCTCCTGCGCGATGAACGTCACCGCGAGCGTATTGACGACGCCGTACACCAACCACACGATCTCCCAGGCCCAGTAGCGCTTCCACAGGTTGGTCTGGCGCTCGACGAACGCCCAACCGAGCGCGATCCGCCTGGGTGTTCGCAGCGTCGCCGCGTGCGGCGCAGTGCTGATTGCAGTCATTCGCCCTCCTCCTCGTCCTCCTCGATGCTGCGGCCGGTCAGCTCCATGAACACCGTCTCCATGTCGACCTCGTCAAGGCTGCGACCGGCCGAGACCTGCTTTCGCAGCTCGAGAGGCGTACCCTCGGCGACGAGTCGCCCGCCTGCGAGAAACCCGATCCTGTCGCAAAGCAGCTCGGCCTCGTCCATGTCGTGGGTGGTCAGCAGAACGGTGACTCCATCCTCCCGCCGAACCTCGGTAACGAATCCCTGTACGTCCCGCTTGCTCCGCGGGTCCAAACCTGTCGTCGGCTCATCCAGCAGCATCAAACGGGGCCTGGTCAGGAACGCGCGTGCGACCGCTACCTTCTGCTGCTGACCGCGGGACAGGTGCAGCATCGCCTCCCGTGACTTGTCAGGCTCGAGGTGCAACCTGGCCAGGATCTGCTCGCAGTCCCGGCGTATGTCCGAGCCGGGCACTCCGTAAACGCGCCCGAAGAACTGGAGATTCTCAATGGCGCTCATCGGCCTGAAGAACGAAGGGTCGGCCGAAACACGGTTGATCAGCGGCCGGACCGCCAGCGGTTCACGAACCGCGTCGTGACCGAAGACGCGAACCTCGCCGTCGTCCGGCAGGAGCAACGTGCTCAGGATCCGGATGAGCGTCGATTTTCCTGATCCGTTCGCTCCGATGATGCCGTAGATCTCTCCCGGCTCGACCTGGAAGGAGATGTCACGGAGCGCGTGATGAGGCCGCTTGCCCTTCAGCCTCGACAGCCTTCCCGGCCGGAAAACCTTGTTGATCCCGCTCACCGACAGCGGGTAGCTGGCGTGCATCATCTCCTCCCCGTCGTTTGAGGTTTGGCCCTGTAGCTCTGGTCGCGGACGCGCAGGCACGGGTGCTGGCTCTTCGGCACGTGCCCGGGTACTCGCAAAGGGGCTCAGACGATCACGGCTGACGACGCTACCGGGCGTTCGGGACGGGTCAAAACGATTTAAGGGGTCGAGCTAACCTCGGCCGGCGTGGAGATCTCGAGCACGACTCGACCGCTCGGTAGATCGGGCATATCCGTTCCTGCGCTCGGAGTCGGAACCAACCGCTGGGGTAGCGGGAATGTCGATCAGGCCCGTTTGCAAGCCGCTTACAACGCAGCGCTCGCTGAAGGGATCGGATTCTTCGATACCGCCGAGGTGTACAGCAGCGGAAAGTCGGAAAGGGCGATCGGCGAAGCCGCGCGCAACCAGCACGGGCCGGTGGTCATGGCGAGCAAGTTCGCTCCCTTCCCCTACCGCCTCACGCCAGGACAGCTGACCTCTGCTCTGGACAGGACTCTCGATCGACTCGGAGTCGACTCGATCGACCTCTATTACCTTCACTTTCCTTTCTCGCCTCGCGGCGTCGGCACCTGGATGCAGCCGATGGCGAAGGCCGTCAAGGCAGGGAAGATCAAGGCGGTCGGCGTCAGCAACTGCAGCGTGGCGCAGATGCGGAAGGCTTCGGAGGCCCTCGGCCACCACCACATTCCGCTGGCAGCGAATCAGGTCCAGTACAGCTTGCTTCAACGAAAGCCTGAGGCCAACGGCGTGCTCGAAGCATGCAGAGAGATGGACGTGGCCCTGGTGGCTTATCGGCCGATCAGTGGCGGGTCTATCGCCGGCTCAAAGCTTGCCGGCACTCTGAGCGAAGTTGGCCAAGCCCATGGAGCGACCCCAACCCAGGTTGCACTTGCTTGGCTCTTGCTACGGGACGATCATGTGATCCCCATACCGGGAGCGACGAAGCCGGAACACGTTCTCGAGAACGCGGGCGCGCTTTCAGTTCACCTGACCAACGACGAGTTCGACGCAATCGACAGAGCGGCCAAGACTCGCTGAGTCATTGAGTCACTGAGTGACCGCAAGACCTCAGACTGTGTAGATCGCGGTAAGGACGTCAAGCTTGGCAGCACGCCTCGCGGGCCATACTGCGGCACCGACGCCGAATATGGCAGCCAGAATCAGCACGACGATCACAGTGCCGACCGGGATCGCAAGCGTAGTGATGAAGCTGGCGCTCAGCGCGGACACCACCGCGGCTCCCAGGCATATCCCTACC
The DNA here is from genome assembly GCA_036378675.1 of Acidimicrobiales bacterium. Lineage (NCBI taxonomy): Bacteria > Bacillati > Actinomycetota > Acidimicrobiia > Acidimicrobiales > Acidimicrobiales bacterium. The sequence goes on along the minus strand of DASUWA010000013.1, from coordinate 230,540 downwards.
ACCAGCCCGAGCACGGCTCCGATGAGCGAGACGACGACGGCTTCACCGCGGATCATCCGTTTCACTTGGCGGCGTTGCATCCCGACCGCTCGGAGGAGGCCGATCTCCCTCGTCCTTTCCATCACCGAAAGAGCAAGGGTGTTAACGACTCCCACCAGCGCGATAACGATGCTCAACCCGAGCAGCGCATAGACGACCCCGAGAATCGTGCCAAGTTGCTTCTTCTGGTCTGACTTGAACTGAGCTGCCGTCTTCACCTTGACGTTCCCGAACGCCTTCACGGCGGCGGTCAGTGCGCCGGTGGTCTGCGGGTTGACTCTGTCAGTCTTGAGCGCGATGAGCTGATCGAGGGTCTGGTTCACGTTCGCGGCGAGGAACTGGTTGGAGACCGTGTAATTGCCGAGAAACTGGTTAGTCTTGTACGTGCCTCCTATGACCACGTTCTGGACGCCCGTCGCGGCGAATCCCATCGGCAGGATCTGCCCCACCTTGTAGTGGTCGTTCTTGGCGACCTTGTTGTCGATCAGCACCTCTCCACGGGCGACCGCCGCGAAAGAGCCGGTTACCATCTGAACGGACAGGACCTGCGGGCCCGCTACCGGATCGATTCCGCCGACGTCCTTGCCGACCTTTCCCAAGTGCCAGCGAGCACTGCGCACCGGATTCACCGCGACAACTCCGGGGACGCGGCGCACTGCGTCCTCGACAGACGGCGACAGGAAGGCGAACCCGCTACCGCTGAGCACGTAGTTGGCTTTGATCGCTCGGTCGAACAGCCCGTTGAACGACACGGTGGCGGACTGCGCGAGGGTTGCGATTGCGGCGACCAGGGCAACCCCGACCATCAGGGCCGAAGCAGTGGCGGCGGTGCGGCGCGGGTTCCGCGCGGCGTTTTCCTGGCTCAGCCTCCCGGTGATGCCTGTCGAAGCGAGCAGGCTTCCGAGCCCGCGCGCCATCGGTCCTGCAACGAACGGAGCGAGCATCGCCACCCCGATGAAAGTGACCCCCGCGCCGACGCCGACGGCGAGGATGCCCGCGCTGGCGAAGAGCCCGACGGTCAACACCACCAGCCCGACGACCAACACGCCGCCGCCGATGATCGCCCTTCGGCGCAGGGACGTCTCCTGGACGACTGCGTCCTCCCGTAATCCAGCGGCCGGCGGAATGCCGCCTGCACGCAGCGCCGGCAGGACAGCGGAGATGAGCGTTACGAAGGTGCCGACGAGGAGGCCGACGATCACCGTGCGCGCCTGTAGTTGCAGGGCCGACCGCGGCAGGCTGATGCCGAGCCCGTTCAGAAGGGCGTACAGGCCGGCTGCCAGCAGCACTCCGATCCCAACCCCGATCACCGATCCCGCAAACCCGGTGAAGAGCGCCTCGCCGAGGACGGACCGGTTGATCTGCGCTCGGCTCGCTCCGATAGCTCGAAGCAGGGCCAGTTCGCGCGTGCGCTGGCCGACGAGGATGCTGAACGTGTTGAAGATGAGGAACGCGCCGACGAAGAGGGCGATGGCGGCGAACACGAGAAGGATGGTGTTGAACTGGCTCAGGCCTTGGGTCACGTTGCTCGCTTGTTCCGATGCGGCCTGGCCCCCGGTGACCACCTCGTAGCCCTTGGGCAGCGTGGCCCCGATCGATGTCACCAGCCGCTCGCTGCTCGTCCCGGGCGTGCGTGCAACGTCGATCTCGTCTACGTATCCGGGCTTTCCGACGAGTTGCTGCGTAGTCGCCAGGTCGAAGGAAAGGAGCGTGGCGCCGGCCAGGTTGTCGGTGGTGCCGAATCTGGTGATTCCGACGATGTTGAACACGCCAGGTCCCTGGTTTCCGATGATCGTGATTCGGTCGCCGACTTCGAAGTGGTGCTTCTTTGCCGTCCCGCGGTCGATCGTCACGTCGCCGGGGCCTTCCGGTGCGCGTCCGGAGGTCAGATGCAGGGCCGAGAGTTGCCGGTCGTTGAACCAGGAGATCGCGATGGTGGGAGCGAAATGGGTGAAGGTCTTGCCCTTCTTGTTCAACGCTGTGACTGTCCCCGAAGCCGAGCCGTCGGCTACGGCCACACCCGGGACCGCCCGGACCGACTGGACCAGGGACTCCGGCGTCAGTCCTCGAACGCCGCTCCCGGCATCAGGCCCGTTGTCGTTTGCTTTCGTTCCGTACGGGGCGACTCCGCGAACGACGGCGTCGATGCCGGCATTGGTTTGGGCGAACAGCTGGTTGAAAGTGTGCCGAATGGTGTCGGTGAGCACGAAGGTTCCCGACATGAACGCGACGCCCAGGACTACGGCCAGCGCGGTGAGCGCAAGGCGCAGCTTGTGGGCGGCGATGCTTTTCAGCGTCGCCCGGAACATCAACCACCGTCCTGCTTCATGTGATCGATGATCCGCTGCGCGGTGGGGTCGACCATCTCGTCGACGATCCGCCCGTCTCCCAAGAAGACCACGCGGTTTGCGTAGCTCGCAGCAACCGGGTCGTGGGTGACGATGACTACTGTTTGGTCCAGCGATTCGACGGCGTTCCTGAGGAGCCGCAGGACCTCCCCACTAGCGCGTGAATCGAGGTTCCCGGTCGGTTCGTCCCCGAAGATGATCGCTGGACGGCTCATGAGGGCCCGGCCGACTGCGACCCGCTGCTGTTGGCCTCCAGACAGCTCGAGCGGCTTGTGCCTCAGGCGATCGCGGATGCCAAGGGTGTCGACAACCCAGTCGATCCACGCAGGATCGATCTTCTTGCCGGCGAGGTCGAGGGGCAGGGTCATGTTCTCGAGGGCGTTGAGCGTCGGTACCAGGTTGAAGGTCTGGAAGATGAACCCGACCCTGTCCCTTCTTAGGGTGGTGAGTTCCCGGTCGTCGAGGCTCTCGAGGTTGGTGTCGCCGATGAAGACTTCACCGCTCGTGAGCCGGTCCAAACCCGCCAGACAGTGCATAAGGGTTGATTTGCCTGAACCGGACGGGCCCATGATGGCCGAGAACCGGCCCGACTCGAACGAAACGTCTATCGAGTCGAGCGCCCGGACGGCTGTCTCTCCGCGGCCGTAGATCTTCACCGCCGCCGCTGCTCGAGCGGCGGCGATGCCGGCGAGGGCATTCGTCGTTGAACCGGAGGGTTGCACCCGGCCAGTCTGTCCGACCGGGCAACCGGGGTCAGTCCTATTTGTCGAGGCGTCTAGATCGGGGCGACGTTCGGGTCGGCTCGCGGGGGAGGGGCACGCAGAACGGGCAGCGAGACGACCAACAAGAGGCAGATCAGACCGAACGATCGCTGCAAGAGGACGACGGCGGCGCGCGGAAGACCGTGAACGAGGTTGGGGAGGTAGGGCAGGCTCGCGAACAGCACCGCAGCGATGACCACGGCGACGATGTTGCGGACGCGGTTGTGGAGCCCGCCGACTAGAGCTCCGAGGGCGGGAATGATCCAGACGGTCGCGTGTATCCACGAAACCGGCGACGCCAGAACACCGGTCAATCCGGCGAGTGTTGCTCCGGCGACCGCATCGCCACTTGACGTCGCCCTGCGTGCACGACTCAGCCCAAGGACAACGATGACCGCAGCCGCCGCGGCAAGCAGGATCGGACGGCCTTGAGGAGCGAGCACGCGCAGGAGAATTCCGCGAAGGGACTGATTTTTGTATCCCGCGGTGCGCCCCGGTCGTTCGGTATCAAAGAGCAGGTGAGTCCAGTAGCGGTGTGAGTCGCCAAGATCCGCGAAAGCGGCTATTGCTTCGCACGCGACAAACACTGCGGCGGCGAACGCGGCGGCCTTCCTGCGGCCGGTCACCCAAAGGTAAGGAATGAATATCCCCGGCACCAGCTTGATCGCTGTAGCGAGGCCGACGAGCAGGCCGCGCGGCCACCGAGGACGAGCCGCCAGGGTGTCGGCGAGGCACAGCGTCATCAGAAAGATGTCCACCTGACCATCGGCCAGGTGGTCGTACACCGGCCGGGTGACCAGGAAGGCCGCAGTCAGAATTGCGACGATCCAATCCGCACGAGATGGCTCCCGATCAAGCAGCCTCTGGAACGACACGCGCACGCACCAGAAGAGCATCAGGATCGTCGCCGTGGCCCAAAGGACCGCGGTCAATCCCTCGGGTAAGGGAAGCAGCGGGAGGGCGGCGATGCTCGCGAAGGGCGGGTAGGTGAACGGCAGGTGTCCACGGTTGCCAGTGGCGAAGCTCGGCGCATAGAGCGACTGCCCGTGAAGCAGAACGGACGCGCCGTGGCGGTACACATCCAGGTCGGCGGAGCCAACGTGGAGAATGAGCAAGGGAGCCGCTAGTAACGCGAGCAGGACGCCGCCGCGAATGGTGAAGACTCGGGCTCTGTCCCGGGCAATCCGAGCTTCCACGGTTCAACCTCCACGCGGCACAGCGACCACGAGACCCGCGGCGGCACGCCGCGCTTGCGTGGCGTCGTCAGGAGCGACGCGGTCCGAAAGCCGCCATCCGGTCCTCGAAAGCAAAGCGCCGACCTGGTCCTGCTCTATCGTGCTGCGGGCCGGCTCGCCCATCCTGGCGACGGCCGCTTGGAACTGCCGGCGGCGCTCGCCGGTGTCAGGTGATTCAGAAGACACCGACAGGCTGATTGCAAGGACGCTTCCGGGTCCGGCGAGATCGCTGAATTCCCGCAGCACCGCCTCCAATGTCGCGCCCTCGAGATACACCGCGACCCCCTCCAGCAGGAAGAGGGTCGCCTGATTCGGATCGAGCCCCGCGTGCTTCAGCGGAACGGCTAGTGGATCGACCGCGAAGTCGGCGCCGATGAACCGCACTTCGGCGCTGTCGATGCCGAGAGCTTCAAGTCGATCCAACTTGTCGCGCTGAGTGGATGGATGGTCTACCTCGAACCATGCAACGTCCGGCTTGCGGTACCGCCAGGCCCTACCGTCGTACCCGGCAGCTCCGACGACGATCTGCTTGATCCCTCGTGCGATCGACTCCACGACGACCGTGTCGAAGAACTGGGTGCGCGCCTGCAGGTAGGCACGGAGTGGGGAGTCTGTGGCATCGATCCCAGCGGCCACGTCCCTTGCGAGCCGCTCGTCGGCAGTGGGGTCCCCGTAGTCCGTTTCTCGACGTGGAAACGTCAGGCGCTGCGCCGCCACCCGTCGTGCCGTCTCCGATGCCCGTCCCCTGTGCACGATCACTCCTAAGGTCGCGATTTCTATACTCGGACGCCGTGGCCCCTCTGACCCGGCTCTCTCGATCGGTACAAGACAAGGTAGCGGTAGTCACCGGGGCTGCCTCGGGAATGGGCATGGCGACGGCCTTCTTGTTCGCCGACGAGGGAGCGAAGGTGGCGGTCCTCGACCGCGACGGCGAAGGTTCGAAATCGGTCGCCGCAACCATAAACCAGGCTCACGGAGAAGGATCTGCCACGGCCTGGGAAGTGGACGTGGCTCACGCCGACGACATAACCCATGTCGTCGACGACGTCGTCGCGACGCTGGGCCCGATCGACATTCTGGTGAACAACGCGGGCATCGCGCTCCTCGCTCGATTCGACGGGAACGATGCGGAGTACGAGGCGGCGTGGTCCGCGACTCTTGCCGTCAATCTCACCGCCCACCAGAGGCTCATACGCGCGTGTCTCCCCTACCTGGCGCGCAACTCGGCAGGACGCGTCGTCAACATAGCCTCCACCGAAGGGATCGGCGCCAGCCGGTACAACAGCCCTTATGTCGCCGCCAAGCACGGGGTGATCGGCCTGACCCGCGCGCTGGCCGTCGAACTCGGGTCGGCTGGGGTAACTGTCAACGCAGTCTGCCCTGGTCCGATCCGCACAGGCATGACCGAGATGATCCCCGAGGAGGCCAAGGAGAAGTTCGCCCGGCGCAAGATCCCTGCCCGGCGCTACGGCGAGCCGGAGGAGGTCGCTCACGCCACCCTCTCACTCTGCCTGCCCGCGAGCAGCTACATGAACGGCGTCGTGTTCGTGGTCGACGGCGGGATGACCGCCAAGAACGACTGACCGGGCTGCTCGGCTTGACCGGCGAACAGGCACGAAGGAGATTCATCGAAGCCAGGGTGGCGCACATGGCGACGGCAGATGAAGCCGGTCGTCCGCATCTGATACCGATCGTCTTCGCACTCGAAGGTGACGGCCTCGTCAGCGCCGTCGACCACAAGCCGAAGCGGCGAGCCGAACTACGGCGCCTGGCGAACATCGCAGACAATCCCCGCGTGACTGTCCTCGTCGACGAGTACGACGAGGATTGGGACCGGCTCTGGTGGGCCCGCGCAGATGGCGTCGCGACGCTTCTCGAGCCCGGGTCGGTATCGTCCGAGCACGCGTTGGACCTGCTAGTCGCTCGCTACCGGCAGTACGAGGGGCGCCGGCCGACGGGGCCGGTGGTTTTGGTCGAAGTGAGCCGTTGGAGCGGGTGGTCGGCCTGCTAGAACTTCCGGTATGCCCACCACGGTCAACGGTGAGATAACCCTCTACTACGAGACCTTCGGTTCCGACGACGACCCTGTCCTGCTGCTGGTGAACGGGTTGGGGAGCCAGTGCATCAACTTCAAAGAGGAACTGTGCGAGAAGCTGGCGGCCAGGGGCATTCGAGTCATCCGATTCGACAACCGCGACGTGGGGCTGTCGACCCACCTCAGTGATGGCGCGACGTACACGGTCGAGGACATGGCCGAGGACGCATTCGCCGTGCTCGACTCGGTGGGGGCTCCAGCTGCGCACATCGCCGGCTGGTCGATGGGCGGGATGATCGTGCAAGCCATGGCCATCCGCAATCCGGCTCGGATCCTCACGATGACGTCCGTCATGTCGGCGCCGGGGCCGCTTACCGGAGAACGCGACCCCGACGTCGTCGCAGCGTTTACAGCGCCGCCGGCCACCACCCGCGAGGAGGCGGCAGAGCGGCATCTCGCCAGCCTCAAGGCCTGGGGAAGCCCGGCATGCCTTGACGTCGACCGGATCACCGCGGACGCGTACGCGGCGTTCGATCGCTGCTGGGATCCGGGGGGCCGGCAGCGCCAGGCGATCGCGGTCGCCTCATCCGGGTCGCGGGAAGAAGCGCTCGCGTCGTTGACCGTTCCGACGCTGGTGATTCACGGCGATGCCGACCGCCTGGTGCCGATCGAGTTCGGTCGCAGGACCGCCGCAGTGATACTGGGCGCTCGTTTCGAGGTCATCGAAGGAATGGGCCACGACTACCCGCCGCAGCATTGGGACCGAATCGTCGAATTGATTTCGGCCCACGTCCTCAGGGGATGAGCACCACCCGACCGAAGGACTGCCGGCTCTCGATGTAAGCGTGCGCCTCCGCGGCTTCGGATAGCGGATAGGTTCGGTCGACCACCACCCTCAGCTCTCCGCTCGCGATCCGATCGAGCAGTCGAGCGATAAGAGCGTGTGCGCGCGGCGACAGAAACAGCTCCGCCCCGAGGAAGTAGCCCGACAGTGTCTGGTTGTTGGGCCGCATATTGGAGACGTCGAGGCTCTCCACCGCCGATCGTCCGGCATCTCCGACGCTTACGCACCGACCCCGGTACGCGAGCGCGTGCAAGCTGTCCTGGAGGGTCTTGCCGCCCACAGAGTCGACGATCACGTCGACGCCTCGACCGTCGGTGATCCGGCGGGCCTCTGCGACAAAGTCGGAACTGACGTAGTTGATGCCCTCGTCGAGCCCGAGCGGCTTGAGACGGTCGAGCTTTTCGTCGCTCGAGGCGGTAGCGAGAACCCTCGCACCGGCACGCTTGGCGAGCTGGATCGCAGCGATCCCTACGCCGCTGGCGCCGGCGTGGATCAGCGCAGTCTCGCCGCCGGCCAGGTGGCCGAACTCGAAAAGGCAGTCGTCCGCGGTCCCGAACGGGACCGGCACGCACGCTCCTTCTTCGGTCGACAAGCCATCCGGCAGCCTCCACGCGAAGGTCGCGGGAACCGCGCGAAGCTCCGCGTGCGACCCGTTGAGGCCTACGGTGACGACACGATCGCCCACCGCGAACCCCTCTGCGGCCGATCCGACGTCGAGAACCGTCCCGGCACACTGATATCCCACGATGTGCGGAACCGTCGCCATTTCTCCGTGCAGGCGGTTGAGGGTGTCGCCGCCCTCGATGCTCACCGCCTCGACTCGCAGGAGGAGGTCCGATTGTCCTGGCACCGGGTCAAGGACATCTTCGTAGCGAAAGACGTCGGGTGCTCCCGTGGAGTAGTAGACGGCTGCCTTCACGGCCGAGTTTCTAACACCAATCGTTCGACGGGTCAGGCAGGGCGACCGTCGAAATCGAGTCGCGGACTAAGACTGCCAGCGACTTCTAGGTGCCGATCTGGTCCGGGCGGACGTCGTCAAGTTTGCGATGGTCCCACGAAACAACGACCGAAGGCTGGACCGCGACGCCGACGCGGTCCGCGGCAAGCGAGGCCACATACGCGCGGATGTCGTCACTCAAAGTCCCCATCGTGCGGGAGAAGAGAGCTTCGCCCACCTTCCGAGAAGCTTCGAAATCGGTGATGAGGGAACCGGTTCCTACCAGTTGCACCGCCCGGAACGACCGGAAATCCTCGCCTAGTTCGACGAGACAGGTCAGCCGCGGGTCTGCCCGCAGGTTGTTCACCTTCCGGGATCCGGGATCCGTCCACAAGGTGACCCTGTCCTCGTAGATCACGTAGGCCATCGGCACCAGATGGATCGAGCCGTCAGAGTTGTACGTGGCGATTTGCGCCCGGTGGCCCTCTTCGAGGTGGTCGGCGATCTCGAGATTGGTCATCCGAAGCAGATCGCGTTCAGCCACGCCTGCAAGTATTGCTGAATCGTCGCCGCGCGATGAGCTCGCACCCGCCGAGTCAGTACGGGTCGGTGCTTCCCCGGCGAGGTTCGAGCCCGGCAGCCTCGTAGATGGCGTCGATCGCCCGCATGTTGGCGACACCGTCGTCCGGACCTGTGGGGAACGGCTTCCCGTCTCGGACCGCATCGGCAAAGGCTTGCATCTGATAGTCGTAGGTCGCCTGCCCGCGAACCCGCGCACGGCGCGTCTGTCCCTTGGCCTTGACCGTCAGGAGATTGAAGAACTGAGGGGCAAGGGGGTTGATTACGGTCATGGTTCCCGCCGTGCCGCGCACGGTCGCCTGTGCCCTGAAGACCGGGGAAGCCCACATTCCCGCGGTTACCAGCCCGGAAGCGCCGCCGCCGAAATCGAGCTCGGCGCGAATCCAGCGGTCGACCTGGGGTGTACGCACCTTGGCCCGTGCCGAGGAGACCCTGGGTTCGGTACCGGCCAGAGTCCGGACTATGTGCACGGGGTAGCAGCCGGCATCCATGAGCGAGCCACCGGCAAGGCCGAGCTGCCACCGGATGTCGGACCATCTCGGGAGCGGGAAGACGAGCGCCGCTTCGATCCGGGTGAGACGTCCCAGGTCGCCAGACGAGATCACGTCGAGCATCCGTTGCGCGAGCGGGTGGTAGCGCCAATGAAACGCTTCCATCACCACTCGGTCGGACCGCCGGGCGATATCCCGCACCCGTTCGGCTTCGCCGGCGTTAGCCGTGAACGGTTTTTCGCACAGGACGTGCTTGCCGGCCTCGATTGCCGCGATAGCCCACTCGGCGTGCAGGCCGTTGGGCAGGGGCACGTACACGGCGTCCACGTCGTCAGCCTCCACCAGCTCTCGATACGAGCCGTACACGCGAGGCACTCCATGCTTCGACGCGAACGCCTCCGCTCGCCCCTTTTCACGAGCGGCGACTGCCGTCACCTCCACACCGGCGCAATTGCGAGCAGGCCGGATCAACGCTGCGGGAGCGATGCGAGCTGCTCCCAGGCACCCGATGCGAATCGTCCGGGACCCCTCCGTGCTCATATCGCGCAGCCGTCTTCGCTGCACGCTGAGCCCCCCGGAGCCGGTACCACTTCGACGGGGTGAGATCGCGACCAGGCTCTCCTCAGCGTTGCGAGGAACGTGCCGGGATCCTGGGCTCCGTGAATCGCAAACGCCCGGTCGATCACGAAGAAGGGAACCCCGGTGCAACCCAGCTCCGCCGCGTCTGCCTCGTCCGCGCGGACTTCCGTCGAGAGGCTGTCGGAGCCGAGCAGATCCCTCACCTCGCCGGCATCAAGGCCCACAGACTCGGCGATTCGCTGGAGCACTTCCGGCTCGCTGATCGGTTCCAGGTTGATGAAGTACGCCTTCAGGAGAGCCTCCTTGACTGCCGCGCCGGTTTCGGGATTTCTTTCGTAACCAAGATGTATCAGCCTGTGGGCGTCGAACGTGTTCCCGCCCGGCGTCCGCGCAAGGTCGTACTCGAGGCCTTCATCTGCGGCCAGCCGGTTCATGCTCTCGATGCGAGCGCCGGCCTGCTCGACTGTCATCCCATACTTCCTCGCCAGGTGCTCCGCCATGTTCCCGGAGCGCCGGAAAGGGGCGCGAGGGTCGAGCTCGTAGCTCCGCCAGCGGACTTCGACTTCCTCCCTGTGCTCGAATTCCCCGAGCGCAGTCTCGAACCGTCGCTTGCCTATGTAGCACCAGGGGCACACAGCGTCTGACCAGATCTCTACCAGCATGGCTGCAACAACGCCGAATCGTCGAACCCTGTTCCGTAAGGGCCTGCGATGACGCCGGGTTAACCATTGCGGACGGTGCTCTCGACGATCTCCGAAGCGGCGCGTTCCCCGGAACGGACGGCGCCGTCGATGGCTCCGTGGCTGGTGCCCGCTGTCTCCGTGCCGGCCCAGTGGATCCTTCCGAAAGGCTCGCGCAGCAGGTACCCATGGCTGGTGAGGACACCCGGGGGAAGGTGCGCCATGGAGCATCCCCTGGACCACTCTTCGTTCCACCATGCCGTTTCGACGAACTCGGAAGGCGCGGCAGATTTCGGTCCGAACCGCCGGATGAGCGCGTCGAGAACTGATCGCCTCCGTTCCCCGCTTTCCATCGCGTCGACCCTCTTGGCAACGGGACCGAAGGTGAACGAAGCAAGCACCCCCGGCGATCCGGACGGCGGCGAAGCATCGAGGGTTACCTCTGCCGCGGATCCCGGCCCCGCGCTCTGCCCACTGAACCCCTCGTCGCGCCAGAACGCGGTGTCGTACACAACGAGGGTCTTCGTCTCGACACCAGCGACGGCGCTCTTGTACAGAGTCGCTCGGTCGGCGGGGAGGGCAGGATCGAATGCGATCTTCAGCGTCAGCGCCGGCGGTGTCGCAACAACCACGTCTCGGCACCGAACCGACAAACCATCGCCATCAACTGCCGCGCCGCCGCCGTTCTGGGTGATTGCCCGGACGGGTACCCCCAGCTTCACCGCGTCCCCGAGGCGATCCGCGATTCGCTGGGCTATCGAACCAGCCCCACCGTGAACCATGTTCTCCTGCGCGCCGCCTTCTATCGAGAAGAGCTTGCTGATGCTCTTGTGAGCGCTGACGAGTTGAAGCAGATGTAGGTAGGAAACCTCTTCCAGGTCGGTTGCGAAAAGGCCGCGAACAGCCATCTCGAACAGGTCGAATCCGATGCCCCTGCGAACGCCGGAGTGCTCGGCCCAGTCCGCCACGGTCCGAGCATCCCACTCGGCGGCGCGGTCAGCCGTCCAGGGTGCGTCGGCTGGGACCCGTTTGGCAACACGGTCGACCTTGGTTTGGGCCAGGGCGATGCTCAGCACGGCGAGGGGGCTGATCTTGGGGATGAGACCGGTGTAACGACGATTCCGGTCCCCGTCCACGAGAAGGTGGGCCCCCTTCACCCAGGTCTTGTAGGTCGACACCCCCAACTCGTTGGCAAGTCTGAAGATTGCCTCGTGGCCAGGGGCGAGCCACGCACCGCCCCGGTCGATGACCCCAGCCCCCGGTAGCGCCTGCGTCCATATACGGCCGCCGACCCGATCACGCGCTTCGAGCACCGCAACCGACAAACCCCCGGCCTGTAACTGCCGTGCCGCGGTCAACCCCGCGTAGCCCGCACCGACGACGCAAACGTCGGCTTCGATACGGTCGTCGGACATCACCCTCCCCCAACCTGTGGCGATTCGAGAAAACAGCAGACCCTATAGTCAACCCGGTGGCCTACGACGAACTGCTCGCCAATCGGATTCGGGAACTGATCGGGGCACACCCCGACGTCACCGAGCAGAAGATGTTCGGCGGCTTGGCGTTCCTGATTGGAGGGAACATGGCGATCGCGGCGAGCGGGCAGGGAGGGGTGCTCGTGCGCGTCCATCCTTCAAAGTCCCAGTCGATCGTAGGCAAGTCGGATGCCAAAACCGCGGTCATGCGTGGACGGGCGATGGACGGCTGGCTTCGAGTCGCCGACGAGCACGTGAGCACCCAACGGCAGCTCGGCAAATGGGTCAAGCTCGGGGTCGACTACGCCGGTTCGTTACCTCCCAAGACCAAGGCGAAACGTAGTGGCTGACTGGGACGGGGCAGGATTCGAGTCAGCCATTCCGCTCGCAAAGACGCTGGGCATCTCATTCCAGACCACCGAACCCGAGTTGGTCAAGGCTCGGCTCAACTGGTCCGATGGGCTCTGCACAACCGGCGGAATGCTCCACGGCGGAGTTCTCATGGCCCTCGCAGACACGACCGGAGCCGCCTGTGCCTTCATGAACCTGCCGGAGGGGGCGGGCGGGACTACGACAATCGAGTCCAAGACCAACTTCCTCCGTGCGGTGCGCGAGGGATTCGTGGAGTCCACATCCAAGCCGCTGCACGTCGGACGGACGGTCATCGTGGTCGAAACCGATCTCAGAGACCATCACGCCAACCTGGTCGCGCGCGTCACCCAGTCGCAGCTGGTGCTCCAGCCTCGTTAGCGCCGCCGCCGGTTAGCTCGGCCTACTCGGCTTCGCTGTGAACGTCTTCTCAAGCTCCGTCGGCCATTTCTGTCCTTCTACCTGGGGTTTTCCATCTTGTATGACGTACGTGGGCCTCGCTGGTCATCGGTCCCGGAGGAGTGTTCCGGGTTGGTCTCGGAGGGGCGTAGCCTCGCGCGCATGACTATCCGATGGATGACCGCGTTCATTGACCGGCCAGCGGATCCATTCGATAACGCAGTCGAGTTCTGGATGGAGACGACCGGCACCAAGCTCTCGTCGGCTCGGGGTGATCACAAGGAGTTCGCCACCCTGCTACCACCCGGTGGGGATGCATACCTGCGGGTGCAGAGGGTCGGCGATTGTGGTGGCAGCCACCTCGATTTGCACGTCGACGACGTAGAAGGCTTCGTACGCCGTGCGCACGCGATGGGCGCTCACGTCGAACATCCTCCCGGGGGACCGCCGCTGATCCGCTCCCCCGCCGGGATGGTCGCCTGCGTCGTCAACCATCACGGGGAGTCGATCCGACCAGGCGCTCTCATGTCGCCCGAAGGGGCCGTGTCGATCGTCGACCAGTTGTGCATCGACGTACCTGAAGATGGGTTCGACGAGGAGTGCGCATTTTGGTCAGGTCTTACCGGTTGGGTCTTGCAGTCGTCGTCATCGCACCCGGAGTTCAAGTTCCTCATCAGGCCGGCGTGGTCGCCACTACGTCTGCTGCTTCAGCGCCGCGAGGACAGCGACGGGCCGGCGCGGTCACATCTCGACATCGCGTGCGACGATGTCAAGCTTCTCGTGGACGACCACCTGCGACTGGGCGCGTTCTTGCTCGAGGAGTTCGCGGACTGGACCTGCATGATCGACCCTGCTGGGCTCCCCTACTGCATCACCCGGCGGAACCCACACACCGGGCTGCTCTCAACGCCTACGCCTGATTACGGTCCCTGACCTGATCGAGACCGGCTGTCGGCACTCGCCTCAGTGTTTCGCCGGGCCGCACCGTGCCGGCGGTGATCACTCGGGCGTTGCGACCTCGCAGGTTGAGTTCGATCCCAGGGCCGGTATTGACGAAACGCAGAGCGTCCCGCCCGAACCGAGCGGAGAACTTGGCGCAACCCCGGTGCGGCTTAGGAGTGATCTCGATCACCGCGTCCCCGATCGACAGCCGAGTCCCGGCCGGGAGTGAGACCTCGCTGAGGTCGAAGTCGACGTACAACTGGTCGCCGGCGAGGGCCCAGCGGTCCGGGTGGCCGGCGATGAGCGCGATAGCCCGCGAGTTCATGAGAGTCAGCTGACCGTCCGGGTTTGGCGATTCGTCCGGTGTGGAGGTCGTCGGCTTTACGCTCCAGTTGTCACCGACGAGTCCCAACTTCAGATCCAGGGTGCCCTGCCCAAGGACCTGCCGTTCGTCGACTGCCGGGCGGCACACGATCAGCTCGACCGTCCCGACGTCGGCAGGTGACAGCCGGATGTGATCCAGCCCGGCTGCCAAGTCCGCACTTCCGATGTGTGCCATCTCATAAGCATTGCCGGAACGGGACTGAACGGTCGGAGATTTTTCTCGGGCGTTCGACCGGGCGGGGCCTACCCTCGCGCCAGTCCTATGTAGGAGGGAACATGCCGAGGAAGGTAGCCGACTGTAGGGACTTCCCCAGCGAGAGCGGATGCACGCTGACCATCGCGGGGGAAGAGGACGAGGTAATGAGAGCGGCGTTGCAGCACGCCGTCGATATGCACGGGCACCAGGACACCGAAGAGGTGCGGGCCTGGCTGAAGGAGCACCTGAAGGACGAGGTGCCTTCGCCGGCCTGAACCTCGCGGCGCGAGGGGGTCGCCGGCGAATTCAGGTCGTGAGGTCCTTGCCGAGCGCTTCCTTGTTGCTGACCCCCATAGAAGCGTGAGCCTGAGCCATCTTCCAGCCGTCCGGCCTCCGCGTGAAGACTGCGGTGATCCGCGTCGTGACCGGGGTTTCGCCTGGGAGCGCGATCTGCATCTTGCCGGCTCCCCACCCGACGTCGCGTTCGACCCATCCTTCGGCATGCTCGAGCTTGACGGACATCCCCTGAAGTTCGTCGCTTTGCGCGGTCATCACCGCCTTGATGCGATCTAGGTCGTCCCACCACTCGTCAGGGTCGGTACCGATCACGAGTGTTCCAGGCTCAGTCGAGATCGTCTCCAGGAAGGACTTGCCCATGGCGGGGGACCCGAACGTTTCGATCAGAGATTCCAGCGCGGTCCGGATTTCGTCAGAAGTCTCCATGAATACCCCCATTTCTCGAAGCACTCGAGCGACGCTACCGACCTGGCGCGGTCATGAGGACATCTCCATACGAACGGACAGGTTTCGGTAGCCAAGCCCCGTTCATCGAAACGTACGAACCGATCACACCGAGTCTCATCACGAAGTTCACGATCGACAAGCGATCAAAACGACACCAGCGCGCGATAACGACGCGCGCGATCGATGCGCGATTGCTTATTTCAAGGAACTTCGCTCTACACTGTTGATCGCCAACTTCCCCCGCATCTAGGAGTCTTACGTGGCAGAACCGAAGCTCGTAGTTACAGAAACCAAAGGTGGTAGCAAAATCACCCTCATCGGGTCGAGTGGAACACCCTTGCTCACGTCGAAAGTGTTCAGCGAACCGAGAGGAAAAGGTGCGACGCTCCGGGCTCTCAAGGGACTCCTAGGTGAGGGCGTTGCCGTTGACGATCAGACGCTTCCTGGTCGTGAGACGGCTCCAAGCACGGTGACCACTCGCCGTCGAAGCACCAGATCCACCAGCAGTTCGAGGACTCGCACGTCGGGCACCCGCCGTAGGGCGATCAAGAAGTCCGCGAAGGCTTAGATCGGGCGAGGCGTAGGTCGGCGAGAAGTTTCGCCGACCTAGCCTTCGCTTCCAGTCTGTGGCTAACCCTTGAAGAGAGCGAAAGCAGCTCCCTGCGGATCCAGAAGAACCGCGAATCTTCCGGTATTAGGGATGTCGGTCGGTTCAACCAGGACAGTTGCCCCCATCCCCGAGGCTTTCTTGGCCTGAGAGTCAACATCTTCCGAACCGAAGTAGACGAGCCAGTTGTCCGGAACCTCGGCGGGGATTTCGGGCGACCGGGGCATTACGCCGCCGATGGTCCGGCCGCTCACCTGAGCTTCGGCGTACTCGTCACTGCCTCCCCACGTCCAGGCGAACACCTCTGAGTAGAACGCCTTCGACTTGGCGGGGTCAGACGTCGACAGTTCGCTCCACGTGAAGGCACCCGGCTCGTTGACCAGTTCTGCCCCTTTGTGGTCACGGGGTTGCCACACCGCTATCACCGCGCCGGTCGTGTCGGCGAATATCGCCATGCGTCCGGCGGACATGACGTCCATCGGAGCGACGATTACGTTCCCCCCGGCGGACTCCGCCTTCTTGACCACGTCATCGACGTCGTCGACGTTGATGTAGGTGGTCCATCTCGGCGGTCCGGGGTCTTGGGCGGTGCTCAGAGCGGCGACCTGTTTTCCGTTCTTGGAGGCGATGGTGTAATGGCCGGTTTCCTCACCCATGTCCTGGGCATCCCAGCCGAACAGGTCCTTGTAGAACCGAACACCCGCAGCGAGATCGGGTAACCCGATGTCGACCCAGCTTGGAACGCCGTGCTCGTACCGCGATACATCCGGCATTTTTTTCTCCTTATCGGTCGGAAGAGCATTCGCGCTCCACTCTGGACCGGCTGCGGCGGCAACGCAAGGGTCGCCCCTCCCCTTAAGCTGCCTCCACCATCTCGAGCTCCGGCTCGGGAAGCGGCACCCTCTCGGGTGGGCCGGTACGAACGAACCCGGCGACGACCACCAGCGCAGCGACCGCGAATGCAGCAGCGATGCCGAGGGTGAAGTCAAGCCCGTGGATGAGCGACGCCGTGGCTACTGAATGCACTCCCGCTTGTGCCAATCCTCCGGACTTGCCGGCGCTTGTGACACCGTCAAATATCGAGACCAGCACGGCGAGCCCCAGCGCCGCACCGACCTGCTGCGCAACGTTGATGACACCCGACGCAGCACCGGCATCCGCGGGCTCGACCCCGTGCAAACCGGCAGTAGTGAGGCTGACGAACGACAGGCCCATACCCCACCCGGTGAGGATGAAGCTCGGCAGCAGCTGAATGTAGGGAGTGCCGGCGTGCAGTTGTGTCAGCAGAATCAGCCCGAGCGCCGAAAGAAGCGAGCCTGAAAGCATCAGGACCTTCGGTTGTACCCGCCTGACCAACACCTTGCTGGTCAGCTGCGACGACAGGAACACCGACGCCGGAGCCGGCAGGAAACCGAGCCCGGTGACCAGCGCCGAATGATGCTGGACGTCCTGCAGGAACTGGGTGAGGAAGAAGATCATGCCGTACATCCCCGCGTAGCCGAGGCCGCGGGCTGCGTTAGCGGACGCGCGGGTCGGATCGGCCAGGATCCGAAGCGGAAGGATCGGCTCCTCGGCGTTTCTTTCGATCCTGATGAAAAGCGACACGAGAGCGACACCGATCGCGAGCGAGCCGACCGTGATGGGCGAGCTCCAGCCGGATGTGCCGGCCTCGACCAGGCCGAGAACGATTCCGGTCATTCCTGCGGTGGAAGTGATCGCACCGGCGAGGTCGAACCGTCCGCGACGGCGATCGGTCTCGGTCAGAACCCACAGACCGGTGGCAATGACCGCCAAGCCGATCGGGACGTTCACGAACATGACCCACCGCCACGACGCCCACTCGGTGAGCAGGCCGCCAGCGACCAAACCCGTGGCCGCGCCAGCGGCTGAAACGGTGGTGAAGAGCCCGATCGCCTTGACCCGTTGAGGCCCCTCTGGGAAGACGACCGTTAGCAGGGCGAGCGCAGCTGGAGCGGCAAGAGCACCTCCGACGCCCTGGGCCGCGCGGGCGGCGAGCAGCAACCACCCCGAGGTGGCCAGACCTCCCACTAGCGAGCTCACCGAAAAGAGCGCGATGCCGGTGATGAAAGTCCGGCGACGGCCGAGGAGGTCGCCCGCGCGTGCACCCAGCAGCAGGAGCCCTCCGAAGGTCAAGACGTATGCGTTCAGCACCCACGACAACGCTGAGCTCGAGAAACCGAGGCTGCGCTGTATATGGGGTAAAGCGACGTTGACGATAGTCGCGTCAAGCACGACCATCATCTGGGCGGTGAGGATGACGGCGAGGACCACCGAAGGATTCGGGCGCCACCCGTCCGGGCGGCGCCGGGGACTTAACAGCTGGACCATTGACTACGACCTTTCCGCTGGTATCCTGAGAGGCAAAGCGGAAGCTTCCTCCACTTAGTATACGGAGGGTGCCTCCGCTTAGCAAGTCCTTTTGGACAACAGCGTTTCGAGGGGAGGTATTTCGGCGATGGCCGGCGAGCACGACAATCAGGCGGAAGGCAGCGTCAGCGACCGCCCCCTTCGTGCCGATGCCCGCCGGAACTACGAGCGCCTGGTCGACGCGGCCCGCAAGGTGTTCGCCGACCAGGGCGGCGGCGCATCCATGGAATCGATCGCCAAGCAGGCCGCAGTCGGGGTCGGGACCCTATACCGACATTTCCCCAGGCGGATCGACATCGTCGAAGCCGTTTATCGCGACGACGTCGACACCCTGGTTGGCTCTGCCGATCGGGGGATGACGGAGCTCGAGCCGTGGGAGGCCCTCGAAGCGTGGTTACGCGCTTATGTCGACTACGGGCGCGCCAAGCGAACGTTCCTCAACGAGCTGCACGAGGCGTTCGAAAAGAATCCGGATCTGAAGCCGGCCTCGCGCGAGCGGATTATTGCCGCTTGCGAGCGCGTCGTGAAGCGCGCCCAAGAGGCGGGTGTTGCCCGGACCGACATCAATGGGGAGGATCTCATGCAGCTGGTGTCCCCGATGTGCATGAACGGCACCCTCGAGGCCGACCAAGGCGGCCGGCTGCTCAACATGATCCTGGACGGACTGCACACTCCGACCGCCTGATTCTCAGCCGACCTGGTCCCAGATCATCTGGCTCTTTTCGGTCTCGGGTTTGAGGAGCACAGACCGGGGGCTCTGCTTGTCAATGTGTCCGATCAGGCCGTTGTAGATGCTGTACCCGACCAGCTCCTGGAGCCGGCGGGGCATCCGCCTGACCATCTCCACCGGGACGCCTAACTGCTGGTTCTCCTGCTGCCGGATGAAACCGGCGCAGTAGTTCATCGCGATCCCGACCCGCTTCCGATCGGTCTGGTTGGCACCCCCTCCGTGCCAGAGGCTCCCGTGCCAGACCAAGACGCTCCCCCGTTTCATCACCGCTGGCTCGGAGTCGTAGTGCTGTCCGTACACGGGCGAGTCGTCGGCGAGGTGGGTTCCCGAGATAACCCGGGTCGCTCCGTTGGGCTCGGTGAAGTCGGTGAGCGCCCACATCGTGTTGCACACCGTCGCAGGATGAGGCTTCGGGAGAGGGATCAGCTGATCGTCTGCGTGGATGGGTTGCGCGGTCTGCCCGGACCCGATGTTGATGGAAGAGAGCGACGAGATGAGACAACCGTTGTCAAGGACTCCTTCCACCACCGGCAGCACCGCCGGATGCACCGGCACTTGCCACCACACCTCACCTCTCGCCAGAAGGTTGTAGACCCTCAAGGTGCTCCGTCCCTCGAACGAGTTGTCGGACGGCTGGACGTCCAGGTCGCGCTCCAACCGATCGAGGTCCTCTGCCAAGGCGTCAACCAGGCCTGGTTCGATGGCATCCTCCAGTACGGTCCACCCTCGGGTCCTGACCTCGGCGACGTGCTTTTCTACAGATTCGCTCATCGCCAAACTTCTTAGCACCACTCCCGACGGACGCCGCGGCGAAAATCCCGGCGAGCCCGGCGCCAGGCCTCCGGTGCCTGGCGCCACCGAAACGCCCGACCGCTACCTGGGAGCGGCCACGATGTCGAACTCGTTGCCTTCAGGATCGTTAAGAGTGGTCCATTGAAAGCCGCCCTCGTCGAAATCACCGACGCGGCTTGCGCCACACTCGAGTGCGTGGGCAACCGCCTTGTCGAGAGAATCGGAAACAAGGTCCACGTGCACGCGGTTCTTGGCGACTTTGCTTTCCGGGACCCGGTGGAACATCCAGACCGTCGATCCCGAGAGCGCTTCGCCGAGGCCGATCGAGGCAAAGTCGGGGGTCGCGCCCGCGTCGACCGGCCGGTCGAGAATCTCCGACCAGAAGCCGGCCACCCGTGTGGCGTCAGAGCAGTCGTAGCTGATGCCGAGCAGTGAAGAGTTCACGGTCTTGCCAATTCCTTTCTGTGGATGGTGGCGAAATGGCTCCGGGAGCCATTTCAGAATCCAAGGATCGAGGCTCCCGTAACAGGAGAGTCAAGAAGCGATTTCGCCGCCGTTCCCGACCTGAAAGGATTTGGAAAAAGAGGACGGATTCTGTCCTCTAACTGGTTCATGCTTTTCAGGTCCGATGAGTTCAAGGAGGAAACGTTGTCTGCTGCAGACCACCGTCAAAATTTGATTCGGGCGTACGAACACGCCGCGGAAGTGGTTTCGGGGATTGAACCGGCCCAGCTGCGGCTTCCCACGCCCTGCGCCAAGTACGACGTAGCTTCGCTGATCGACCACGTCGTCGGCGCCGGCAATCGAGGAGTGTCGATTGCCCAGGGAGACCCGGTGGGCGGGGACGAGTTCCCTCACATCGAGCTCGCCGACGCCCCCGAGGAGCTCCGCCAGACGGGCAAGGCGGCGGAGGCGGCATGGGGCGATGACCAAAAGCTGGGTGCCAGCATCACGATGCCGTGGGGGGAGATCTACGACGGTTATACCGCGGTGAACATGTTCCTGACGGAGCTCGCCACCCACACGTGGGATCTCGCCGCCGCTACCCGCCAGCTGTCCAAGCTGGATCCCGCCCTTGCGCCGAGCGCGCTCGACGGTGCACGGAGCATGCTCAAGCCCGAGTACCGCAACATGATGGAGGAAGGGTCGCCTTTTGGGTCTGAGATCAACCCCCCAAAGGATGCGAACGATTGGGAACGGCTAGCCGCGTTCACGGGCCGTGCGCCACGGCCAGTACTTGGGTGACCTAGCCGTCGCCGACCACTACAGGCTCGACGCGTCCCAAGTTCGTGTAGAGGCCTCTGTATCCGGCAGCGTCCACGTCAATGCTCGGCGCGGCTCCAGCGAGTAAAGGACATCGAAGACGGGGTCCGAGGATGGCAAGAAAGGTCTCTCCTCGGGCCCGTCGTACTTCTTCTCGAACAGCTCCACGATGTCGGGATGCTGCGAGGGACGGCCGAGATAAATGAAGCGGCCGCGGACAATCACTACATCGGCGCCGCTCTCCAGGTGGACGGCCACGAGCGGGTTCTTCTCGAGGTTGCGCGCTTTCACGGTTCCGCTGTGCGTGTAGAAGTAGAAGACCCCCTGCAGGCCGGCACCCCAGACCGGTGTCGCGTTCGGCGCTCCGGTGGGCCCGGTCGTGTGCACCCAGTAGATGTGCGCGGCGCTGAGCCGGTCGGCCACTTCCCTCCACTCCAGTCCTCCCATCCCGCGATTCTGTCCGGTAGGGCGGTGGACACCCTCTTTCGGTAGACCTTCAGTCCGGCTTTCGTAGCCCTTCAGTCCGGCTTTCAGTAGACCTTCAGTCCGGCCGGCCGGCCGGCCCCACCGGCGCCCGGGCTACTGCCAGGACGACCAGTCGAGGACCGCGCTTACCGCGCGGGCGAGCCAAACGGCGGCCGTACCGGTGTTGTCCCGGCTCACTCCGGGGATGTCCCAGCTCGGCATCGCTGAACCCGCTGCTTGACTAGCTGGCACCACTATCGGCGCGAGCTCCAGCGCCGCTCCGCAGTAGCGGCACTTCTCATCCAGCGGCGAGCTGATCGCAGCACCGCAGTTGCTGCACTTGGGAACCGCGATGTCCGACAGATGAGTGACCGGGACGGCGGCTGTCAATGAGCTCAATGCATCTTTGTCCAGCCAGATCACCTGGCAGGTCTTGCAGATGGCCGCGTGACCCGATTCGAGCGCCCGCGGCTCCATGTTGGCGAAGCAGAACCCGCACCGGGGTGCCGCCTCGTTCTGCTCCGGGAGATCACCGTTCCAGATCTGCCCCACCTGATTCTCGCCGATCAGGTGCCGGAACACCGCAACTCCGGCGACCGCGCTGCCGCACGCGTTGCAGACGTACTCTCGGGAGCTGACCGCCGGGTTGACCGCGATGGTCATCGCGCCACCACAACCCGGGCATCTCACCGGTTCCGTTTCCATGGCCGATTTGTCGACCCTTATCCCGTCGGGCTGAAGCGCGACCGCTCAAGGCCGCCTTCGATATCCGCCGCTGGGCTACTCCTGGCTCCCTGAAACGCGATTTCGAAAATTTTGTGAGTTACGAAGCGCGCGGCCGCACCTCGAGATCCCCGTACCTTTCGGCCACGAACCGGCGGCCGGCCCACCAGCCTCCTACTGAGAGACCCGCGACCATCCCACCGCCGGCGAGAAGGAGCAGCCACCACCAAGCCTCATCGTTCGTGTGACGGGCGGGGGGCAAGGCGATGGGGTCGAAGGACAGACCCGCCGCCGTTGGTGACGGACGGGCGGCGCCGGAGACATCGGCGGCCAGGTCGTAGTTGAGCGACGGGGCCGGGGCGTCCACCTTGAGGTATGTGAGCCACGCCGAATCGGGGATCCAACCCATGCCCTTGTCCGAGCGAAGGTCGGATAGAAGCGAGGCCTCTGCCGGACGGGTGGTCTCGAGAGCGACTCCAGGGCCGGTGAGCAATGCGGGTTGCCCGTCGGTGAGCATGAACAGGTCCGCCTGAACCCGGTCATCGGGATCCTTCGCCAACGCGAGGATGTGGAGCGGGACCCACGGGTCGGACGTCGGAATGGTGACTTGAACCGGCGTCCCGTCGCCGATGCTCAAGCCTCTGGCTGTTTCAGCCGCCGGGTCGAAGGTGGCGGTGAGGAACACCGGGCTACGGCGGGCGTAGAAATCAAGGGTTGGGCCCAAGTCCGGGCTGACCGCGAATCCCTGCTGACGCACCCATTCGGTGACCGCAGGACCGCCGCCCTTGATCACGGTGATGTCGAGCGCGTCGACTCGCGTGCGCAGGATCACCTGCGCCGGCGGTGCGGAACTGCCCTCGGCGACTCCGGCGGCGGGCGACGGCACCGGGGGTTGAACCTCGCGTTCCAGTCGCTGAAGGGTCCAGCTGCCACCCCTGCTCACCGACGTGGGCACGCCCGGCAAGGGAACGATCGAACCGAATTTGGTTCCTCCTCCTTCGTACTGGAATGAGGTCACGTAATGCTCAATGCCCGAGTGGTAGGTAACGAGTGTCGTCGTGTCTAGAAGCTTCACCGCCCCGTTAGGCGCTACCAGCCCCCCGCACGCAAGTGCCGGCCGAGCCCAGCCGATACCGGCTCCCAACAGAACAATCAAGACGGATGCGATACGTCGCAAGGCCAGCATTTACGGCACCTCCCGCTGAACAGGTTCTGAGCCTTTGACGACGGGCGATGTGAATGCAGTTCCCATACGATCAAAAATTGTGGACGCAAAAACTGTGGACGCCGGCGAGATCCGCCTCGTGGAGATGAAGGTCGACGATCTCGGCACCGTCGCGCGATGGTTGGCCGAGCCTCACGTGTCGCGGTGGTATGTCGCGGGCTCGTCGGTGGAGCGGGAGATCGACGACCTGCGGCAGAGCGTTGCCGGGGAACAGGCAGTCCACGCGCTGATGGTCATCTACGGCAGCGACCCTGTCGGGTGGTGCCAGTGGTACCTCTGCCACGACGACCCGGAGTGGGCGAAAGACATCGGAGCCGAACCGGGAGACGTCGGAATCGACTACGCCATCGGCAGCCCAGCCCACCACAGTCAAGGCATCGGGACGAAGATGATCGCCGAGCTGGTCGACGCGGTCCGGGTAGTGCACCCCGGCTCGTCGATCCTGGCGGATCCCGACGAGAAGAACACCGCATCAAGGCGGGTGTTGGAGAAGAACGGCTTCCGGTTGCTGGCGGTGAAGCCGATCCCGTCCGAGCCGACGGACGACCCGATGGCCGTCTACAGGCTCCGGCCGGGCCCAGCGGTCAGTGCATCCGGGCGCTCGACCCGAGACCGATCTCGATAACGCTTCCCGTGATTACGCCCGGGTCGGTGACAAGGTAGAGCACCGCCCGAGTGACGTCTTCGGGCTGCAGCCACGGCTTCGGTATCGGATTGGCGCGAAGAAATCGCTTCACCAATTCGTCCTGGACGTCAGCATCGGGATCGGGTTGGACCATCGGCGTCTGCGTCGTGGTCGGACAGACGACGTTGACGGTGATCCCGTCCTTGGCCACCTCCAAGGCAACAGATTTGGCGAGTCCGATCACGCCCCATTTGGTCGCGTTGTACGCGGCCAGTTCCGGAATCCCCATCCGCCCACCCATCGACGAAGTCACGACTATGCGGCCGTACCGCTGGCTTCGCATCGTCGGGATCGCCGCGCGCAGGGTGTGGAAGGCTCCGCTCAGATTGGTCGAGACCAACTCTTCCCATGCGGCGTCGGACACGTCGACGAGGGGGCCGGTGGTCACGATGCCCGCGTTGGCGATGACCACGTCGAGCCGCCCGAACCGCTCGACTGCTCCACGCACCGCCGCCTCGACGTCGCCGGAGTTCCGTACGTCCAGCTCTAGCGGCAGGCACCTCCGGCCCTCGCCTTCCACGAGCTTCGCCGTCAGCGTGAGGTCGTCGCGCGTCGCGAGCGGATAGGTGGGCGTCGACATCGGCCCGGGAACGTCGCAAGCGACGATGTCCGCTCCTTCGGCGGCGAGCGCGACGGCGTGCGAGCGGCCCTGACCCCTCGCAGCCCCGGTGATCAGCGCGACTTGGCCCTCTAGAAGACTCATCGGCTGCGCACCATACTTGGGTCGTGGCCGGATCCTCCTACGTGATGGATTTCACGGGTCGTTTCTCGTTCCCGGTCCCGCCGGATCGCCTGTGGGCTGCCATCGAGAGGCTCGACCAGTTCGAGAGCTGGTGGGGGTGGCTTGGGCAGCTCCAGGTCGACGGTATGGGGCTCGAAGAAGGTTCCGTCCTGCGCGGAACGGTGTCGCCCCCGGTCCCCTACCGGATGCGCGTCGAAGTCGAGTTGCAGCGTTGCGTTCCGTACGAGATCATCGACGCGTTGGTCAGCGGGGACCTTTCCGGTGACGCGCACCTCCGCATGCAGCCTGAAGGGGATTGCACCGTCACTGACGTCGCGTGGTCACTAGAGATGCTGCAGAGGCCGATGCGAGCAGCCGCCCGTGTCGCGTACCCGCTGCTGCGCTGGGGACACGACAGGGTAGTTGACGCAACGGTCAGCGGCTTTCGGCGGCAGCTACGGGATCGGTGAGCGTGGACAGGCTCTCTTGCACAGCGCGCCTGGCGGTTGTGCGAGAGGTGAGAAGCCCCCCCGTGCGCTCCGCCAGTCGAGCCATCCGGCGGGACCAACCGGGCGCGGCGCCGTCCAGAAGATCGTTCCAGTAGATCGCCCAGCCGCCGGCGAGCGCGGACCCGACACCTCTGGCAGTGAGAACCCGGCCGGCAGCGGCCACGCCCCGGGGCCGGTCGATCATCCAACTGGTGACCGCTGCCGTCATGGACGCGAACGACCCGTACCGAGCCGCGAGTTCGTCCCGGTACAACGAGGCCGCGCCGGAAGCGCCCACCTTGAGAACGGCTTCCGCAGCAGCCCGGCCGCTGGCGAGCGCCTGCGCAATCCCCTCGCCCTGGAGGGAGTTGACCAGCCCTGCGGCATCGCCAACGAGCAGGGTCCTTCCCGACGCCGGCACCGTGCCAACCATGCCCATCTTCAGCCAGCCGCCAAGGGTGGGGCCAAGCCGGGAAGGGTCGAGTCCCGCGTCCTGCACGAACTGCGGCAGGTCCCTCACCGCACGGGCCGCTACTCGTCGGTCACCGCAGGCCGCGACACCGAGGCCCACGTTTGCGTGGCCGCGCTCACCCGGGAACACCCACCCGTAACCCGGGTACCCGGCCCATCGCGATGGCTCCCAGAAATGGATCCTCGGAAGACCGACTTCCGCGCTGATGTAGCCGCGCACCGCGAAGCCCCACAGAACCTCCTGCTCGTTGACCAGCGCTGCTGCCGCTCCGACACGGGTCAAGGCACCGTCGGCTCCGATGACGACATCGGCGGTCAACTTCGCGGCGGCCGACCCGTCGTTCCTGACCTCGAAGCCGTCGAGTT
The DNA here is from genome assembly GCA_036378675.1 of Acidimicrobiales bacterium. Lineage (NCBI taxonomy): Bacteria > Bacillati > Actinomycetota > Acidimicrobiia > Acidimicrobiales > Acidimicrobiales bacterium. The sequence goes on along the minus strand of DASUWA010000013.1, from coordinate 204,579 downwards.
GGTCCCCGTCGTCGAAATGCGGGGTGTCGGCCCTGCCGGTGTACGGCACGGCTCCGGCGTCGATGGCGGCTTGATGAAGAAAGGCGTCGAACTCGAGGCGCGACGCAACCACCGCGTGACCGGGGTAGGTGATACCCGGCCGGGCGGGAAGCAGCACCTTTCTCCCCGTCGGCCCGATCACCTCCATGTCGCCTACGCGAGGCCCGCCGAGGTCAAGTCCCAGATCCTCCAACGCCTGGACGCCTCGCGGGCCGACCAGATCCCCGCAGGCCTTGTCCCTCGGGAACGCGGCCTTGTCCACTAGCGCGACCCTGGCACCTCCCCTGGCGAGGACCAACGCGGAGATGCTTCCGGCCGGACCGCCGCCGACTACCAGGGCGTCGTAATGTTCCGCGTTGGGGCGTGTCATTCCCCCGATTGTCGCAAAGGAGACGCGACGTGCGAGTAGCCGAGTCCCGCAACCGCCCGAACGATTTCGCCAGGCGCTTGTTCGACGGCCTGCCGGCACGGTATGACCGGCTCGCCGAAGTTCTCTCGATGGGCCAGAACGGTGCGTGGCGCCGGGCGATGGTCGACGCCGTCGCCCCGTCCTCGCCGGCGTCGATACTCGACGTCGCCACCGGCCCCGGTGGCGTCGCAATGCAGCTCGTCGATCGCACGGGCGCCCGCGTCACCGGCATCGACCTGACCCCCGAGATGCTCATGGTGGGCGCCGCGAATATGGATCGCAAGGGATACGCAGGGCGCGTCGCCCTGGTGAATGGACGGGCGGAAGACCTCCCGTTCGACGACGCGACCTTTGACGCCCTGACCTTTACCTACCTCCTGCGCTACGTCTCTGATCCCGCGGCGACGCTGCGCGAGCTGGCGCGCGTCGTCAAACCAGGAGGCGCGATCGCCAGTCTCGAGTTCCACGTGCCGCCCAACCGGTTCTGGTGGTCCATGTGGATCGCCTATACCCGGATGGTGCTTCCTGCCGCCGGGCTGATCACGGGCGGGCCGGAGTGGTTCTCGGTGGGCCGCTTCCTGGGTCCGTCGATCAGCGAGCACTACCGCCGCTACCCCCTCGAGTGGCACGTCTCCGCGTGGAACGCCGCCGGCATAGAAGATGTCCGCACCCGTTTGATGAGCCTCGGCGGAGGCCTGGTGATGTCGGGGCGTCGCGCGAATGCGTGAAGGTCGAGAAGACCTGGCAGCGCGCCGCCGGGTCGCGCACGGCCGGGCCGCGCGCGACCCGGCCGCACCGCGTCCCGCTTGGTACGCGCCCGGCCCGGGGCGGTGGCGCGACTGGATGAGCGTCCTGCACCTGCCCTACACGGCTTGGCATCTCAGCTACGTGCTGATCGGCGCGGGACTGGCTCCGGTTCTGTCGGTCCAGCGCCTGGTCGCCACCCTCGTGGCGTTCGGCCTCGCGGTCGGTGTCGCGGCTCACGGTTTTGACGAGCTACGCGGCCGCCCTCTCGGCACCGGGATCCCCGGTCCCCTGCTGGCGACGGTCTCGGCAGTGGCGCTGGGAGGAGCGGTCCTGATCGGAGCCGCGGGCATCAGCCGAGTGGGGTGGGGTCTCGCCGGGTTCATATTGGTGGGCGCGATGCTCGTCGTCGCGTACAACCTCGAGTTGTGGGGAGGTCGCCTGCACAACGACGCGACGTTCGCGCTGGCTTGGGGTGCGTTTCCCGTGCTGACCGCTTACTACGCGCAGGCTGCGACACTCCGGCTAACCGCGATATTCGCCGCCCTGTTCGCCTACGGCCTGTCCGCCGCCCAGCGAGTGCTCAGTACCGAAGCACGTGATCTCCGCCGGCGAACGGTGTCTGTGTCCGGGAGCAAGACAAGGCCCGACGGCTCAACATCAGCGATCTCTCGGGAATCGCTGATCGGTCCACTCGAACGGGCGCTTGTGGCGCTGTCATGGAGCACGTGTGCTCTCGGCGTCGCCCTCGCGGTTTCGCACGCTTGAATCTCCGTTACCCCCGCGTTCGGTGAAAGGATGAGCGAGTGCAAGTCCGGTACGCGACGACTGCAGGTCGCTGGGTCCTGGCGGCTACCGTGCTTGGCTCAGGAATGGCGTCCATCGACGCAACCGTGGTGGGAATCGCGCTTCCGAGCATCGGCCGTGACTTGCACACGTCGCTGTCGGAGTTGCAGTGGGTGGTCTCTGGCTACCTGCTGACGCTCTGTGCGCTCCTGCTGCCGGGTGGCGCTCTCGGTGACCAGTCCGGCCGGCGCCGAGTCTTCAACCTGGGTGTCGTCTGGTTCACGATCGCATCGGCGGGTTGCGCTGTCGCGCCGGACGCGATCGTCCTGATATTGCTGAGGGTCCTCCAGGGTGTGGGCGCGGCGTTTCTGACACCGGGGAGCCTTGCGATCATTGAAGCCTCGTTCGACAAGGACAGCCGAGCCCAGGCCATCGGTGCGTGGTCCGGGCTGGGCGGGGTCGCCACCGCTGTCGGCCCGCTGCTCGGGGGCTACCTGATAGCGGCCGCCTCGTGGAGGTGGATCTTCGTGATCAACCTTCCCCTCGGAGTCGCCGTGCTATGGATATCGAGCCGGCGCGTCCCCGAATCGCGGGATCCGGATGCACCGAGCCGCATCGACATTCCGGGAGCGGTTCTGGCGACGCTGGCGCTGGTCGGGGTTACCTACGGTCTCATCCAGGGGCCGGCGTCCGGGTGGACGCAACCCGATGTTGTGATCTTGCTCCTGCTCGGAGCGGCTTCGGGTGTGGCCTTCTACTTCGTCGAGCGTTCGGCGGCGCACCCGATGCTTCCGCTGTCCTTGTTGAAAGTGCGCCAGTTCACCGTGACCAACGCGGTGACGTTCATCATCTACGGTGCGTTGAGCGGAGCGCTCTTCCTTTTTCCGGTCTCGCTGCAGGTGGTGAACCACTACTCGCCGCTCGAGTCCGGCGTGGCTTTGCTTCCACTAACCGTCATCATGCTGCTGTTCTCGGCGAGGTCGGGGAAGATGGCTTCGCGCATCGGCCCGAGGCTTCAGATGTCGGTCGGTCCGCTGGTCGTTGCCGCGGGCTTAGCCCTTCTAGCCCGGTCCACGACCGACGGCTGGTACCCGACGGGAGTGCTACCTGCGGTGCTGGTATTTGGTGTCGGCCTGGCGATAACCGTTGCTCCGTTGACGAGTACCGCAATGAATTCGCTCGCCGAGGAGCACGCCGGGATCGCGTCCGCCTTGAACAACGATGTCGCCCGTACCGGAGGCCTGATCGCGGTTGCGATACTTCCCGCGATCGCAGGGCTCAAGGGCAACGCCTATTTGCACGCAGGCGCGGTCGCGAGCGGATTCCGCACGGCTACGGCCGTTTCTGCGGCTTTCTGCGCGCTCGGCGGGGTGGTCGCGGCGATCGGCATCGAGAACCGGATACCCACTCAACCGATGGACGAGGGCCTGTATTGTGCTCTCGACGCGACGCCCCAGGCCTCCCGGCGTTAGGGAGCCTGGCGATCGGTCCCGAGCTCGACGTCACCAGGATGGCGGTGCGGGACGGTGTCCGCCGGGATCCGACCGAGCCGGCCGGCCTGGAAGTCTTCCATCGCTTGGACGATCTCCGCCTTGGTGTTCATCACGAACGGGCCGTAGTGCACGACGGGCTCGCGGATCGGTTGCCCGCCTAGCACGAGCACTTCCAGGTTCGGGTAACGGCTTTCTTGGTGCGCGTCCGCGGATACTCGCAGTGCGTCACCTGGGCCGAACACGACGAGCTGGTGCGGGCCGACCGGACGGCGGTCGGCGCCGGCCGTGCCCCGTCCAGAAAGGACGTACACGACTGCGTTGAAGTCGGCGCGCCACGGAAGGACCAGCTCGGCGCCGGGGCTGACCGTGGCGTGCAGGAAGGTGATCGGGGTGAACGTGGACCCCGGTCCCGAGTAGCCGGCCACCTCCCCTGCGATGACCCTGACCAGCGCTCCTCCGTCCGCCGAGGAAAGCAGCGTGGCTTCGCTCCCCCGCAGGTCCTGGTAGCGGGGCGGGTTCCATTTGTTGGCCGAGGGCAGGTTCACCCACAGCTGGATTCCGTGGAACAGGCCACCGCTCGCAACGAGGAAATCCGGCGGCCGCTCGATATGCAAGATGCCTTGGCCTGCAGTCATCCACTGGGTGTCGCCGTTGGTGATCCGCCCGCCTCCGCCGTTCGAGTCCTGATGGTCGAAGATGCCGTCGATGATGTAGGTGACCGTCTCGAATCCCCGGTGCGGGTGCCACGACGTCCCCTTTGGCTCGCCCGGTGCGTACTCGACCTCTCCCATTTGGTCCATGTGGATGAACGGGTCCAGATCGTCTAGCCCTACGCCGGCGAAAGCGCGATAGACCGGAAAGCCCTCGCCTTCGAAGCCGGGCGGCGCCGAAGTGACCGACTTGACCGAACGTTCCCGCGCCACAGCAGGATCCACCTTGGGAAGGCCGGGAAGCAGGAGAAGATCTTCAACAGTGACGGCCGGCATGGCTCTCCTTTCGATGGGTGGATGGGGCTTTCCACGGGAACGTGGCCCACACTTACCACCTCGCACCATGAACAACTCGTTGCACCCGCAACGATATTCCCGCCGGACCGGTCAGGCGACGTCGAGGTTCTGCAGCCTCAGCTCCCCGTGGGCCACGAGCCGCCCCGCCTCGTCGGTGATGTCGACCCGCCAGAGTTGCTGGCTCCGGCCCTGGTGGAGGGGCACCGCTTCCACGGTAACCCGGCCGCTTTTCAACGACCTGACGAAATGGGTGGTGTTGGTCAGGCCGACCGCGACCTGGCCGCGGTCGCGAACTGCCGCGCTCCCCCCGATGCTCGCCGCGGACTCGACGGCGGTCGCGTAGACCCCGCCGTGCACGATCCCCCAGGGAGTGTGGTGGCCTGGCCCGAGGTCGATGTAACCCACCACCCGGGTCGGTCCCGCCTCTTCCACCACGAACCCTCCGCCGTGCAGAAAAGTTCCGGTTTCGGGCTCGAGGTTGGGCACGCTCGCCATGTGCGCCGAGATTAGCCGGCGTGGGTTCTATAAGACAACTGACTTCTCAAGTCGCTCACTCGGACTTCAAGGGTGCGACGGAGCCGGGGGGGCTCCTTCCAGTTCGAACGCCAAATCGTCGACGTAGCACCAGTACCAGTCTTCGCCGGGCTCGTACGACCTGATGATCGGATGAGTAGACGATCGGTAGTGCCCGGTCGCGTGCTTCCCGGGCGAGTTGTCGCAACACCCCACGTGCCCGCACTCCTGGCACACCCGGAGGTGCACCCAGTCCTGCCGGCCCATTGCGAGGCAGTCCTCGCAACCCCACGACGACGGTGTCACATCCGCGATTTCACCGAGGTGAGTGCAGCCGGAGCTCATTTGCCTGTCCCTTTGTCGCGTGCCATTTGATGAGCGTACGTTCAGCCGAGAGACAACCGTCAGGGGTGCCGGATACCCGCTGGCCAGAGCCCGTTGCCGGAGCGTTAGGTCAGTCGGAGCACGACCTTTCCGATCGCCCGGCCGTCGGCCACGTATCGCAAGGCCGCGGCGGTCTCGTCGAGTGCAAACGTGGCGCCGATATGCGGGTGGGCCCGCCCCGACTCGAGCAATGCGATCAGCTCGGCTTCGTTCCTCGCGGCTTCATCCTCAGCGCGAGACAGGAAACTTCGGATCTCGAAGCCCGCGACGTGGATGCCTTTCAGCAGGACCAGGTTGAGGGGGATTCGGGGTATCTCGCCCGACGCGTAGCCGACCGTGACGAAACGACCGCCCCATCGAAGGGAGCGCAGCGCCGGCTCGGCGAGTCGTCCACCGACGGGATCGATCACAACGTCGGCTCCCTCATCCAGGGAATCGCGGAGGGCCACCCGGAGGTCGCCTGCCTGGTGGTCCACGAGGCGTTCGGCGCCGGCGGTCTTGGCGGCGTCCAGCTTCTCGGCGGTCGATGCGACTGCGGTGACCCGCGCCCCGAGGACGCGACCGAGCTGCACTGCGGCGAGACCGACTCCCCCACCGGCACCCAAAACGACGAGCTCTTCGCCCTCTTGCAGCTGCGCAACCGACCGGAGGGCGTGGTACGCCGTGCGGTGGGCCACCCCGAAGGCCGCAGCCGCGTCGTCTCCCACGGAGTGCGGCGTGCGGGTGAGCGAACCCGCAGGCACGACGACCTCCTCTGCGAACGCCCCGACGAACGTCGTGCCGAAGACTCGATCCCCCGCGGCGAGGCCTTCGACGTCGGAGGCGATGTCGATCACTTCGCCGGCGAACTCGCTGCCGGGAACGAATGGTGTTGGGATCTTCACCTGGTACTCGTTGGCCACGATCAGTACGTCAGGAAAGTTCACCGCGGCGGCGTTGACCTTGGCACGTACCTGACCCGGTCCCAACGGCGGCGGAGGGAGCTCGTCTACAACGACCACCTCGGGCTTGCCGTGCGTCCGGCAGACTGCGGCGCGCAAGCTACTTGTAGCCGGTCGACTCGGCGAGCTCGGCCGCTTCTTCCATAAGCTTCAGGACGATCGGACCGAACGCCTGAAGCTTCTCGTCGGCACCCGCCCTCTGGTAGCCCTGCTCGAGGACGACCCCGAGCTTCCATTTTGCGAGGATGACGTAGTAGTCGAGGTCGTCAACCTGCCTCCCAGAGATCTCGGCGTAGTGCTGGACAACCTGGTCCTTCGACGGCATGCCGTACATGTCTGCGTAGCCGAGTCCGGGCAAAGACCGGTCGTTGGTGTCCTCGGGCCATCCCTGAACCACCCACCCGAGGTCGAGCTTCGGGTCCCCGACCGTCCCCATCTCCCAGTCGACAATTGCAGCCAGGCGGGCCGGAGCCCCGTGCCTGAACATCACATTGGCGAATTGGTAGTCGCCGTGCATCAGGCCCGGGATGTAGTCGATCGGGCGGTGCGCCCGAAGCCAGTCAGCGGCCGTTTCGAAGCCCGGGAGCTCGCGCCCTTTGATCCGGTTCAGGAAGGCGGTCCATCGGTCGACCTGCCGCTCGTGAAAACCGTCGGGCCTACCGAGGTCGGCCAGCCCCTTCGCCTCCCAGTCCACGTTTCCGAGGAGCGCGATCCCCTCGACCAGCTGGTAGGCGAGGCCCTTGCGCGCATCGAGGTCCTCGTCGAACGGGCCCGGCCACTTGCCGTGGCTGCCCATCGGGGACCACCCGTCGACGAATCCCATTATGTAGAACGTGCGGCCGAGTACCGACTTGTCGTCGCACATCGCTATCGCGGGTGTGTGGGGAACGTCGGTCCCGTCCAGCGCGTCGATGATGCGCCATTCCCGCAGGATCCCCTCGTCCCTGCTTTCCGGGGCCGTAGTGGGGGGTATCCGCAATGCTCCGTGTAGATCACCGCGTCTGATCTCGTAGATCTCGTTTTGGGATCCTCCGGCCACGAAGCCGTGGTCGATCGGTTCGCCTTCACCGGGCAAGCCGGCTCCGTCCATCCATTTGGCGAGCCGCTCTATGTCGAGGGCCGGATCCGCAGTCACAGGTTGCCGACTTCAAGCTCGATCAAGTGGCCGAACTTCTCGCGTGCCGCGTCGATCTTCCCGGGGATCCATTGAGTGGGCCACATGCCTTCGCTCGGCCGGTAGTCCCGCAGCAGCTGCCTGGCGACGGTCATCTTGTGCACCTCTGTGGGACCGTCGGCGAGACCCATCACTCCGGCGCCGTGGATCATTCCGAAGAACGGCATCTCGTTCGTCGTCCCGAGCGCCCCGTGCACCTGCATCGCCCTCCACGCGATGTCGTGAAGGACGGTGGGCATGACCACCTTGACGGCCGAAATGTCCTTGCGGACCCGCTTGTAGTCGTTGTACTTGTCGATCTCCCACGCTGTGTAAAGGACGAACAGCCGGAACTGGAGAAGCTGTGCGTAGGAGTCGGCGATGTACCCCTGCACGAACTGCTTGTCCGCCAGGATGCTGCCTGCAGTCTCGCGGCTGAGCGCGCGCTCACACATCATGTCCAACGCTTTCTGCGCCATCCCGATCGTGCGCATCGCGTGGTGGATCCGTCCGCCTCCGAGGCGGGTCTGGGCGATCACGAAAGCCTGTCCCTCGCCTCCGAGAAGCGCCTCCTCCGGTACCCGAACGTCTTCGTAGTGAATGAGCGCATGGGAGCCTTCGTTGAGCGGCTCTCCGTACAAGCCGACATTTCGCTCGATGTTGATTCCGGGGGTGTCCGACGGGAGGAGGAACATGGACATCCCTTTGTAGGGGCTGACATCTGGGTTGCTGACTGCCATCACGATGAAGAAGGAGGCCGTCTTCGCGTTAGACGAGAAGTACTTCCAGCCGTTGATGACCCACTCTCCCCCGTCTTTTACCGCCTGCGTCTTGAACTGAGTCGGGTCGGCCCCACCGTGCGGTTCGGTCATGGAGTAGCAGGAGAACATCTCTCCCTCGAGGAGGGGCTTGAGGTAACGGTCCTTCTGCTCCGGAGTTCCGTAGTGGGCGATGATCTCGGCGTTCCCGGTGTCGGGCGCTTGGCACCCGAACACGATCGGCGCCCACGAGGACCTGCCGAGCACCTCGTTCAGCAGCGCCAGCTTGAGCTGACCGAAGCCCTGCCCACCGAGCTCGGGACCGAGGTGGGTGGCCCACAGGCCCTGACGTCGCACCTCCTCTTTCAGAGGATCGATGACCTTGCGCTTCCTGTCGTCGAGCGGGACGAACTGCTCGTGAGGGAACACGTAGTCGAGCGGCTCGACCTCCTCCCGAACGAACCGGTCGGCCCAGTCCAGTTTCTGCTGGTACTCCGGGTCAGTCTCGAAATCCCAGGACACATGCGCCTCCCCCAGGGAACGACCTGTTCGTCCCCGGGGGCAGAATATTCTTCTGACCGCCGGAGGCGACAGCTGGTGAGAGACTCGTCAGCTGGTGAGAGACTCGTCGCGGTGAGGGCCTCCGACCAATTCCACGCCGGCATCGTTGTCGACAACCTCGAGGCGGCCACCGCCGACCTGGCTCAAATATTCGGTTACGAGTGGTCCCCCACGCTCACCGTCCCAATACCAGTCACCTTTCCCTCCGAGGACGGCAAAGCGGAGCGGACCGTCGAGCTCACCTTTACGTACTCGGTCACGACTCCTCGGCTCGAACTGGTGGCAACCGTTCCGGGAACGCTGTGGAGCCCCGTCGCCGGCGTACACCATCTGGGCTACTGGTCGGACGACCTTCACGCCGACGAAAAGCTGCTCGAGGCCCGCGGTTACACCAAGGAAGCGCTGGGGGCCGCCCCTGACGGCTCGCCCATCTGGTCGTACCACCGCAAGGCGAACGGCTTCCGCGTCGAAATGGTCAATCGCCAACTTCGGTCGTTCTTGGAGAAGTATTGGACCCCAGCAGATTTCAGGTGATGGGCGGCGGCACCCCCATCGCGCTTCCCGCCAGCGCCGGGTCCCATTCGCACACACTGCAGGCGTGAGAAATGAGAGAACGCCCGAAGTCCAGCGCGGCTGAACGAGGATCGGAACTGGCGACCACTTCGTCCCAGTCGAGTATGTACTCGCCGAGATCCTTGTCCCAGTGGGCGGCAGGCGGGGAAAGGTCGGATTCGGAGAACGACTCCGGAGCCGGGAACGCGAAGCCGTAGAACGCCGCCTTCGGATAACGGGAGTCCCCGGGCCACCACCCGATCTCGATCTGCTGCGCGTCGCCCGAATTGCGCGTGATGAAGTCCTTCGACGGAGGGGTCGCCGGCGCCCCCGAGAACAGGCTCACCGCCAGGTCGAACGTCCCCCACCATGCGTTCACAGGAGTCGACCTCCCACGGTAGGGGGCCCGCAGCTCCGCAAGAACCATGCCGGCCCGCGCCGCAACGGCGAAATACCGTTCGACACTTCGTGGGTCATACGTATGGTGCTGTTGATCCTGGTCGAGTGGCACCTCCCACGCCACCTCCTGGGGACGGAAGTTGACGTTCACCGGGCCGACGAAGTCGGTCACAGCTGCGAGGACGTCCCGGGTCACGTCGCCGACCGGCCGGTCGGGGGTCAGGGGAATCGTGCGCGGCGGTAGGCCGGTGAACTCGACCAAGGCTTCGTGAGTTCGAAGGTCGAGCGCGACTCCGAGGAGTCCCGACCTGTCGGGTGCCGGAAGCGGGCGTGTCTCCCAACCGCGTGCCGTCAGCTGCAGCGCGGCGTGCTGCAGTTCGGGCTCCGGCGGAGCCAGGGCAACAGCGAGCTTTCCGAGCAGCTGGGAGTGCGCGTGGAGGGTGTCGCAGGTGGCGCTCCACGATTCGTACGTCGGAAGGGAGGGCCACGGCGCTGCGCTCACTTCCCCCAACCTTAGGCAGCGTTCGAGGGATTAGGGGTATATAACGTACGTTCATGCGGTTCGGAATCTTCTTCGAACACCAGATGGCGAGGCCTTGGGAGGAGGGCGCCGAGGAGAAGACCCTCCAGGACGCCCTGGACCAAGTCGAGCTGGCCGACCAGATCGGCATCCAGCATGTCTGGGAAGTCGAGCACCACTTCCTCGAGGAATACTCCCACTCTTCGGCACCGGAAGTGTTCCTCGCAGCGGCGAGTCAGCGGACCAGCCGCATCAGGCTGGGTCACGGGATCGTCGCGCTGCCACCGGCGTACAACCACCCAGCCCGGGTCGCCGAAAGGATCGCAACGCTCGATCTGGTCTCGCGAGGAAGGGTCGAGTTCGGGACCGGGGAGACGAGCTCGCAGTCCGAGCTCGGAGGCTTCGGCGTGCCCCGGACCGCGAAGCGCGAACAGTGGGAGGAATCGCTCGACGCGGTCACCCGAATGTTCGTCGAGGAGCCGTTCGCCGGTGTCGACGGCAAGTGGGTCAAGATGCCGCCCCGGAACGTGATCCCGAAGCCGGTTCAGAAGCCACACCCGCCGGTATGGGTCGCTTGTAGCCGTCGAGACACGATCCTGATGGCGGCACACAAGGGCATCGGGGCGCTGTCATTTTCCTTCGTCGAGCCCGAAGAGGCGAAGCAGTGGGTCGACGAGTACCACCGGATCCTCACGTCCGACGCCTGTGTACCGGCGGGGTTCGCGGTCAACCCGAACGTCGCCATCGTGGTCCCCTTCATGTGCCACGACGACGAGCAGACCGCGATCGAGCGGGGCATCGACGGTGCGCACTTCTTCGGCTACTCGCTGGCCCACTACTACCTCTTCGGGGACCACCGGCCGGCCAAGACCAACGTGTGGCAAGAGTTCCTCGAGAACCGCGATCAGCGAGGCTTCGCCCGTGAGGTTGTCACCGCCGACGACGGTCCTCTCGGCGTGAAGCTGCTTCAGCGCGGGCTCGGTTCCCTGCGGGGGGCCATAGGCACTCCCGAGCAGATCCGCGACCTGTTGAGCCGGTACGAGGCCGCGGGCGTCGACCAGGTGATCTTCGTTTCACAGGCGGGACATAACAAGCACGAACACATCGTCGAATCGCTCGAGCTGTTCGGCAAGACGGTGCTTCCCCACTTCGCCGACCGCGTCGAAGAACTGGAACAAGCGAAGGCTGAACGGTTGGCGCCCTATGTAGAAGCTGCCCTCGCCCGCCGGCCCGCGGCGCGGAAGGCACCCGAGGACTACGTAATCGCGGTCAGCGGCGAACCCGCGGAAGCACCGCCGTGGCGGCAGGGCGGAACGAGCGCCCCTCAGACGATCGCGGGTCTCGCCCGCCACGCCGGCCAGATCGCCGCTGCGCGTACGCTCGGCCGGGCGAGTCCGAAGTTTCTCGAAAGGACCGTCGGCAGCGACGCCGGCCTCGGTGTGGTGTTCAAGGCGATGGCCCGCCGCTTCAACCCCGAGTCCGCTCTTGGCTGGACTGGCGACATCCAGTACCTGCTCGAAACCGAGGGTGGCACTCGAGAGTGGTACCTCCATGTGGACGGCGACAAGGCGACCGCCGTCCACGGGCGGAGTCCAGACCCGGAGCTGACCCTTCGCCTGCCGTTCTCGTTGTTCATTGCGATCGGGCGCGGCGAGGTGAACTTCAGCCGCCTGTTGCTGGAGGACTCCGCGCTGCGCGCCGAAGGCAACCTTGCCCTGATCGGTCGCATGACGGAGATGTTCGTCCCGCCGGGGACCTACTGACGTTCTGATCCGGCGGGAGCGCAATAGACGGTCGGTTCGGACCGACCCCTGAGCACAGCCTCACCCTGGACGATCCAAAGCGACGCGAGGTCGCCCGAAGAGTCGACGGTTCGCTTGCTCGCGAGGACGCAGCCTGGGACAGTTTTGGCCAGATCGGTCAAGCGCGCCGCTTCGTTTACCGCATCTCCGATCACCGTGTACTCGTAACGGTCCTCTGCGCCCACGTTGCCCGCGACAACTACTCCAGAGGAGATACCGATTCCGACGGCGAGATTGGAGCGTTCCGCGGCAGCCTCAAGCAATCGATTCCGAACTGCAAGGGCGGTTCGGAGAGCTCTGGCGCCATGATCCGGCTGGGCCGCCGGCGCTCCGAAGACGCAGAGCGCTGCGTCGCCTATGAACTTGTTGACCCAGCCACCCTCGGCTTTCGCCGCGGCTACGACGGCTTCGAACATCGCGTTGAGGATCGAGACAACCTCGCCCGGAGGCTTGGTCAGTGAGAGCCGAGTCGATGAAATGAGATCGACGAACAGGACGGTCACTTCGCGTGCCTCGCTCATCAGCATCGACTCTGATTCGAGAGCATGGCGCGCAACGTCGACACCCACATACCTTCCAAAGAGATCATCGAGTCGCTCCCGCTCACGTAGACCGGCGACCATGGCATTGAAACCGGACTGAAGCACCCCGATTTCACCTGGATCGTCAAGAGCGACGCTCGCCCGTAGATCACCTTCCGCTACCCGTCGCATGGCTCGCTCGACCTCACGGAGGGGTTCGCTCACCGAACCCGCCGCAATGAAACTCAAAACCGCACCCACGATCAAACCCACCAGCCCGAGATAGAAGGCTGGGTTGCCAACCGAGATTGACCTCCCGGCGACGTGATCGAGAGGCTCGGCAACGATTCCCAGTAGCGCCACACCGGACCCCAGGGCCCAGGCAAGCCAAAGTCGCGGACGGATGCCGAGCCGTTTAGTCCCCAGGCTCGCAGCTTCCTCTGGGGAAAGCTGCGCAAGTGCCGTCGCGTAAACAGGCCGCAGTCGGCGTTCGACGAGCAAGTACGCCAAGCCGAAGCTCATGATCCCCGCCAGGAGCAAAGACGTGATTACTCGGAGCACATCTCGGGCAGAGCCGCCGACAGCCGCTCCGCTGACGATCCCCAGGACCAAGGCCCCAACCAGCCAGTAGCCGAAGTTGAGACCTGCCTGCCACAGCGGCTGGGCGACGAGCGCCCGCCGTTGCGAAGCCGAAGGAGACCCTCCCGCCTCGAGCCAGGTTCTGACCGGAGAGAAGGCACGTGCCTCCAGGATCGGCCCAAATAGAGCTGCGACGACCACGTAAGCCAACGCCCCTACGACCGCTACCCGGTCGGAGTGTGAAGCCAAGCTGGCGCTCCCAGCGGATATGGCGAGATATCCGAATACCGTCCCCACTCCGGCCGTGTTCGCAATGCCGGTCCGCCACTGGACAGCCATCAACAGCCGTCCGGCGGCACCATGCCAACCGAGGTACTGCGTTAGCACAAGCGGACGGTAGCAACCCCGACCCAGTTCAGGTCGGATGCTCGCTCAAAGCCGTCCAGAACGCTTCTAGGCCCACTGGGATCTCTTCCGATGAAATCGCTTTGGGGTCGATCGCGAGCCGCTGGGCGTACCCGGAGATCAGAGCCGTCACCAAACCCGCGAAGGTCGCCGGCGGCACTTTCAGCGTGACGTTGTGGCGCTGGCAATAGTCGGAAAGCATTTCCGCCGACAGGTCGATGTCGGCCTGTGCCAGGTCCGCCAGTCGCTTCCGCAGACTCGGTTCGTCCTGTGCGACAAGACGGAACTCGTCGAGGGCGCGAACGAGGGGTGCGTTCACGAGCGTTCGGAAGAACCACTCCCCCATGACGTCGAAGATCTTCTCGTCGGGCGTAACCCTGATCCGGCCGGCGAGATCCGCGAAGTCCTGTTGCTGTTGGGCGTCGGCGATCGAGAGGAAGATCTCTGCCTTGTCCGCAAAGTTGGCGTAGAAGGCTCCCCGGCTGAAACCGGCCTTCTCCGAGATCTCTTCGATGGTCGCCGCGTTGTAGCCACGTTTGGCGAACACCTTCGCCGCGCTTTGAAGCAGTAGCCGGCGAGTGCGCGCCTGGCTCTCGGCCCTTGACATTCGCCTCGTTTTCACATACACAGTGTATCTGAGATTGCGAGGTGACTGGGAATGATCCACCTGACGGGGGTGCGCAAGCGTTACGGGAAGATCGTCGCCCTCGACGGAGTCGACCTCGAGGTCAGCGCCGGCGAGATCGTCGCGATACTCGGGCCGAACGGCGCCGGAAAGACCACCCTCATCGAGATCATGGAGGGCTTCCAGCGAGCCGACTCCGGGGATGTTCTTGTGCTCGGTACCGACCCGGGTCGCGCCGGCCGCGGCTTCCGGGAGAGGGTCGGCTTGATGCTGCAGGAGTGCGAGCCCGAGCCGTACCTGACGGTGGCCGAGCTTCTCTCGCTCTACCTGAGCTACTACCCGAATCCCCGGTCGCTGCCGAAGCTCCTCAGACTGGTGGGTCTCGAAGAGAAAGCAGACGCGCGGATCCGGACCCTCTCCGGCGGTCAGCGCCGCCGCTTGGACATGGCGGTTGCCCTTGCGGGCCGCCCGGTTCTGCTCTTCATGGACGAGCCGACTACCGGGTTCGACCCCGAAGCCCGGCACTTGGCCTGGGACGTCGTTCGTTCGCTGCGTGAAGAAGGCACGACCATCGTGTTGACCACCCACTATCTCGAGGAAGCGGAATCGCTCGCCGACCGGGTGGTCGTCCTCGCGGCTGGACGGATCCGGGCACAAGGGCCCCCGAGCACGATCGGCAGCCGCCGCGACTGCTGGAGCCGTATCTCGTTCAGGCCGGTCGAAGCCCTGGACCCGATCGAACTTCCAGCACGGATCACTGTTGAGCAAGGGATGTGGGTCCTGCTCACCGACGCCCCGACTTCCGCCCTCGCGTGTCTCACCGCGTGGGCGGTCGACCGCGGGGTCGAACTCGACGGGCTAACCGTGAGCAGGCCCTCCCTGCAGGACGCGTACCTGGAACTGATCCGATGAGCGCCCTGTCCTTGACCTGGCGGCAGTTCGGTTACGAGCAAAAGCTATTTCGCCGGACGCCGGCCGCCATGTTCTTCGTGATCGTGTTTCCCGTCGTCCTGCTGCTGATCTTCGGCAGCCTCAACCGGAACCAACGCCTCAGCCAGTTGGGTGGCCTCCCGTTCACCCAGTACTACACCCCCTCGATGGCCGCGTTCGGCTTGATGAGTTCCTGCTACGCCAACGTCGCCGGGAGATTCGTCTACCGGCGCGAATCCGGTGTGTTGAAGCGTTTCCGCGCCTCACCGCTACCGACAGGCGCCCTGATAGGGGGACTGTTGCTGAATGCGGTAGCCGTCGGATCGGCGGTCGCTCTGGTCAACCTGACCGCCGGGCACCTGCTCTACAACGCGGTCCTACCTCACCGCTGGGCAGTGTTCGCCCTGTTGCTCGTCGTCGCCAGCGCCTCCTTCTGCGAGATCGGCGTTGGGGTGAGCTGCCTGGTGCCGAACCAGGACTCGTCGGATCCCATCGTGTGGGGCACGTTCATGCCTCTGGTCTTCATCTCCGGCACGTTCTTCCCGGTTCCAGGGAGTTCTCCGCTCTCGGCTCTCGCCTCGATCTTCCCGATCCAGCACCTCGTGAAGGCAACGGTTGCGGTGTTCAATCCGGCCAGCGCGGTCGGGATTCCGTGGGGGCATCTCTTCGTGATCGCGCTGTGGGGGGCGGCCGGTGCCTTGCTGGCCGTGAAACGGTTCCGTTGGGAACCGACGCGGAAGTAACACTCGTCAAACCGAACGCCCTAGCAAGACGACCGGAGATTGCAACCGGACCGCCGGTACCCTGCCGCTATGCCGTTCCTTCTTGGCGCCCTTGCCTTCTTCATCGCCGAGATTGCCGCGTTTGTCGCAGTGGGATCACAGATCGGGTTCGGTTGGGACGTGCTTCTTCTGATAGGGGCGAGTCTTCTTGGCCCGTTCGTGGTCAAGCGGGTGGGACTGGCGGTGCTCGGACGGACGCGGGACCGCCTCGCGCGCGGGGAGGTACCGACCCGCGAGGTTCTCGACGGCGTAGTCGTCCTCGCCGGCGGCCTGATGATCATGGTGCCCGGCTTCATCAGCGACGCTCTCGGTCTCCTGCTGATGATCGGACCGGTTCGCCACCTTCTGATCCGGGCCTTCGGGTTGCGGTTTGGGCGACGAATTCAGACCATGCGGACAGGTCGGTGGACGGTCATCGACATTCCCTCGAGAGATGGCGCCGCCGCTGCTTCCCCGGCTGCCCCGCCGCCTCCGAGAGAGCTTTGGTAAGGCCGGCGGACGTATTTATCTCTCCCGTCATTGACGGTTCGTCCCCGAAGGTATAAGCAATTGTTGGGCGTCGAGCAACGCCGTCTTTTTCCGGCCGCCCGGTTGAACACCCAGCCGGTGGCCACGGTTTCGGTAACAGCATCGGACCGGGCGAGCGTGAGGCAGCACCAGCCGCGCCGCCGGATGCAGTCGTCGGAAGGTAAAAGCGACCCTCAGACCCCGCCGCCGGAACTTTCGACGATTAGCGGCGGCCGAGTCCCTGGCCCCTTGGGGCTCGGCCGCCGCACTCACTCGACCAAGCAGTGCTGCGTCCTCACTGCCGCCCGAGATCACTCATTGCGGTAGATCCCGTCGACGTAGACGACCCTGTTGGTCCGGACTGCCGGAACTGCCGGACCCGGCAGCACGACACCGACTAGGTTCAGCGGATCGGTCGCGTTGACGACTACCCGCTCGCCCGTCCTGGGTGTCTTCCGCATTCGGTCGAGTTGATCGGCGGCCTCCGGTAGCGCGTACTGCTCGCCGCTGAACCCAGTGACGAAGCGCCCGCCGCGCACCAGGCCCCTGTCCTCGAGCCGCCTCAGGGCCCACTGCAGATCGCGCCAGGGGATCTTGAGCGAGTCGTGAACCGCCAGGTCCCTCACCAGAACCCCCCAGCGGTTCAGCAGCTGCTCGGCGACGGCCTCGGCGAGATCCTCGCGATCCATTTCTTGGCCGGCAACACCGGCCCCGCCGGCCGCGGAATGCGCCGGGACCACCGCCCACCGCCCCGCGGATCCGGAGGTCGGTTCCCGCCGCGCCCTGGCCAACCGCGACATCCGGCGGCTGACGGGTGCCGAGTTGGCGCGTGACCCGCCCACCCTCGCCCTGATGGCGGCGAAGCCGTCACACATGATCAAGCCCCTGGCGACGCCATCCCACAGGCCACGCTCGATGTCCTCGGGAAGGCGGTGCAACGCGGCCCCGAGCTCGGACGCGAACGACGCGCCTTGACGGCGAAGGACTCCGATTATCTCGGCGGTGGCGCCCACTGTCGGCTCGCCGAATGGCGTGGCCCGGGCCCCCTCGAGCAGCCACGCCAGGTCCCCACGGAAAACAACCGAGATCGGCGTCGCCTTCGACGGCCCGACCATCGGTCCGTCGTCGTCGGCACGAGCCCGGGGGATGAGCCGCAACCAGGCGACTTCACCGTCGTGGCAAAGGTGGTCCAGCCAAGCGGGGTCGTAGTGGCGGAGCCGGCGTCCCAGCAGCTCCGGCTCCCACGCCACCGCCGCGGCCTCGAAGCCCTGCAGCTGCTCGATCACCGTGGCGAGACCGGGCTCCCCTGAGAGCTGCGTGCCGGGAGAGACGTGCTGCCACCGAAGAAGGAATCGCATGTAGTCCTGCGCGGTGGCCGGCTCGACCGACTCGCGTCGCGAACGCCTCGAGTAGCTGTGCATCCGAGCAAGAAGGCGGCGTGCAACCCATTCCGTTCCCGTTGCGTCAGGCGAGTAGCGCCCTTGCAAGGCCTGGCCCTCGTGCTCCAAGACCGCCAGCGCCACCGCGACGCGGGTCGGCTTCAGGCCCGTCGCCTCTGACAAACGGTCCGCGGTGATGATTCCGGACAGCTCTAGATGCCCGCGCACCAAGCGCGCAGCCGCCTCGTCGTCATCCCCGGTGAATGCGGCGACGGCGTCGGCGAAGTTCTCCGCCGTGCACCAGAGCTCTTCTCCAGCCTGCGACAGGCCCCGCACCCGGCGACGCTCTACGAGCTCGTTCCACAACGGCTGCCATTCTTCGCGTGGCCTGATCGCGATAAGCGACGAGAGCAGGTCGTGCAGATCGTCCGCGCTGAGGAGAGTAGGTTCGATCTCCTCGTGCACCCGGGCAATGGCTTCGGGGTCGAGCGCTCCGATGGCGGAGAGGTCGACGCTCAGTCCGCGCCGCAGCCTCACCGCGTTGACCCGCCTGTTCTGGAACTCCTCGTCGTCGAGGAACGCATAGGGCCGTGCCGTCACGATCTCGTGAGCCAACACCGACGGCTCGGTCGTTTCGCAGCAGTGGACAGCGACCGCCCCCGACTCGATCCGCTCGATCAACCCCTGCACGCCATCGACGTCGAGCGCCTCGTGGAGGGTGTCGTCGATCGTCTGGCGGACGAGGATGTGGTCGGGTATCTCGACCGGTCCGGCGACGTTGTCCTGGCAGGCCGCAGCCTGAGGGAAGACCGCAGTGAGGAGGTCGTCTGACTCCATCCTCTGGATGGGAGGAGGGTTGCGCCGGCCGTTACGGAACCGCAGGACCATCAAAGACCGGTTAAGGTTCCATCGCCACCGCGCTTGGAACATCGGCGAGTCGAGGATGGCGTGCTCCAGCGTCTCGCGGACAGTCTTGCTCGACAGGTATCGGGGGACGTCGTCGAGAGCGAAGCTCTGGGTGAGGCCAAGCGACAGGATGACCGCGTCGTCGGTGGCGGCAGCTTGCAGTTCGAAGTTGAACGTTCTGCAGAACTTCTTTCTCAGCGCCAGGCCCAGCGCGCGGTTGATCCTGCCACCGTAAGGCGAATGGAGAACGAGCTGCATGCCGCCGGTGTCGTCGAAGAAACGCTCGAGCACCAGGTTTTCCTGCGACGGCATGACCCCGAGCACCGCCCGGGCGACGGCCAGGTAGTCGACGATCATGGTGGCCGCGTCGCCGCGCACACCAGCCGCTTCTTCGAGCCAGCTGCGCGCACCGTCAGGGTCACCCGCCGCGAGAAACTCGTCGATGCGAACTCGAAGCGACGAGACCTCCCGGGAGAGTTCCGCGGTGCGCGCCGGCGCCTCACCCAGCCAGAAGGGAACGGTCGGCGGGGTGTCGCCGGCGTCCCGAACCCGAACGATCCCAGGCTCCACGCGGCGGATCTGCCAGGAATGGCTGCCGAGGAGGAAGATGTCCCCGGCCATTGACTCCACGGCCCAGTCCTCGTTGACGGTTCCGACGAACGTGTCATCGGGGTCGGCGACCACCCGGTAGTCACCGGTCTCGGGTATCGCTCCGCCGGACATCACCGCGGCCAGCTGCGCTCCTTTTCGCGGCCGGAGCTCGCCGTTGACAGAGTCGTGATGGACGTAGGCGCCACGCCGTCCTCGCCCGGTCTCTATCCCGGCGCTGACGAGCGACAGGACTTCGTTGAACTGCTCCAAACTCAGCTCGTTGTAGTGGGCCGCCTTGCGAACAACGTCGAAGAGGGTCGCGGTGTCCCACTCTTTGACTGCGACCTCGGCGATGATCTGCTGGGCAAGGATGTCCAACGGGACGCGGGGAAGCTCGATGGCGTCGAGATTCCCGGAGCGGACCGCAATCAACAACGCCGTGCATTCGATGAGCTCGTCGCGCGTCATCGGGTACAGCCGGCCCTTCGGAGTTCCGCCGCGGCT
Source organism: Acidimicrobiales bacterium (assembly GCA_036378675.1). Taxonomy (NCBI): domain Bacteria; kingdom Bacillati; phylum Actinomycetota; class Acidimicrobiia; order Acidimicrobiales; species Acidimicrobiales bacterium. Next base: position 184,789 of record DASUWA010000013.1, on the reverse strand, counting down.
GTGGTTGCTGCGCCCGACGCGCTGCAGGAAGGTTGCGATGCTTCGAGGAGAGCCGATCTGGCACACCAACTCCACGGGACCGATGTCGATCCCGAGCTCGAGCGACGCGGTCGCAACCAGAGCGCGGAGATCCCCGGCGCGCAACCTGGACTCGACCCTGTACCTGCGTTCCTTGGAAAGGCTGCCGTGGTGCGCAGCGACCACGTCATCCCCGAGCCTCTCCCCGAGCTGGTGGGCAAGGCGCTCCGCGAGCCTGCGGGTATTGACGAATACCAACGTCGTGCGATGCTGCCGGACCAGGTCCGCGACGCGATCAAGAACATCCGACATCTGCTCGTGCGACGCGACCGCCTCGAGCTCTCCGTCGGGAAGCTCAATGGCCAGGTCCATGTCTCGGCGGTGCCCGACGTCGACGACGGACGGAAGCTCCCGACCCCCGACGAGCAGCCGCCCCACCGTTTCAAGAGGTTTTTGTGTCGCGGACAGACCGATCCGCTGAGGGCGCGCGTCGCACAGCGCTTCCAGCCGCTCCAAGGTGAGAGCGAGGTGGGCGCCTCGCTTGTCGCGCGCGACCGCGTGGATCTCGTCGACGATGACCGTCTCCACCCGTCGCAGCGCCTCTCTGCCACGCGAGCCGGTCACGAGGAGATAGAGAGACTCCGGGGTGGTGACGACAAAGCTTGGCGGCCGGCGAAGCATCTGCGACCGGTCGGAGCTGGTGGTGTCGCCGGTGCGCACCGCGACCCGGATGTGAGGCGCCTCAAACCCCATCTCACCGGCAATCCCGGCGATCTCGGCCAGGGGCCGCTCGAGGTTCTCGGCGATGTCAACCGCCAACGCCCGGAGCGGAGACACGTACACGACCCGCGTTCCCACTTCGACGTCGACGCCCGCCGCGTGGGCGCGGTAGAGGCGATCGATGGCGACGAGGAACCCGGCGAGGGTCTTTCCTGATCCGGTCGGCGCGGCGATGAGCGTGTCGCTGCGGTCCGAGATCAGCTCCCATCCGCGAGACTGCGGCTCGGTCGGGCCCTCGGGAAAACGCCTCCGGAACCACTCCGCCACCGCGGGGTGGAACGTCGTATCTCCACCCCCTTGCAGCCGGACGGGCGCCAGGTCGACGGCGGGGTCCTCCGAGGGGATTTCCGGCCAGAGGCTCGCCTGGCCGTCTCCAACCAAAACCATTCGTGGATGGTACGCCGCAACTAGGACATCGTTGATCCTGAAAGATCAGTATGCGACCACTTCTTCGCCGGTCAGGTCGACGGTCATGCCCTCCCACGCCGCGAGCACCTGACCCTCAGATGTGCCCCATACCTCCCGCGCCGTGGACACGAGATCCTCCAGTTCGGTGTCGGGATGGTACGGGTCGTGATGGAACAACACGAGATGACTCACTTCAGCCTTCTTGGCGAAGTCCACCACGTGCCCGACCGAAGAGTGCCCCCAGCCGACGTGGGCCGGATACTCGTCGTCGGTGTACTGAGCGTCGTGCAGGAGAACGTCCGCGCGGCACGCCAGGTCGTAGCCGCTGATCCACTCGGCCGAGCGACCCTCTAGCCCGTGACCGAGGCCGGGTTCGTGGTCGGGCATGTAAACGACGCTGCGCCCGCCCTCCTCGATCCGGTATCCCACTGTCGGGCCTTGATGGGTGACCAGCTCGGCCCGGATGTTGAAGCCTCCGATCGCGACCAGCTCGTCGGGAACGTCGTGGAAGTAGAGCTTCGATGGTACGTCGGAGAGCCGGACGGGAAACAACGGCGGCGACAGGTAGGTGGCGATCCGGTCGGCCAGCGGCTGTACCGGTGAGGACGGCCCCCAGATGTGGATTTCACGGTCCGGCTGGAAGAGCGGTCGGAAGAACCCGAGTCCCTGTAAGTGATCGAGGTGCAGGTGGCTCAGCAGGACGTGTACCGGCTGAGTTGACTCGTCCATCATGGTTATGCCGAGGGGGCGCATGCCCGTCCCGGCGTCCAAGACGAGGATCTGCCCGTCGCTCCCCCGCACCTCGACGCAGGACGTGTTGCCTCCATAGCGAACCGTTTCGGGTCCCGGCGTGGCAAGCGATCCCCTGCAACCCCAGATCCGCACCTTCATCGGTCGGCCTCCCAGAAGACCGTGAGCACACCGTGCATCTCTCCGACCTTTCCGAATAACGGATACGCCGTCACCTCGAACGGTCTCCTCGACCCGTCGAGAGAAGTGGCGAGCACCGTCCGGTGGGATGGCTGGCGTTGCAAGAAGGCAACCCCCGCGGGCGAATCCCGCCGGCGCATCGGCGAGCCGTCGAGCTCGGCCAGCTGCAGCTTGGTACCGAACTCGTTGGCCGTCATCTGCCCGACCTCCGCGAACGTTCGCCCGAGCATCAGCTCCGCCGCCTCGTTGAAGTAGACGAGCATGCCCTCCTCGTCGATGAGGAACATCGGCGTGGCGAGATTGGCCGCAAGCTCTCTCGCAAGGATGAGCTGCAAGCTCTTCTTGTGTGTCGCGCCCGATCCGCCCCCAGACTCGGTCATGCCGACGGACGCTACCGCAAGCAGAAGCCGCTATTGAAAAAGAGAAACGTAGGGCCGGCGGACGTCTGTCGCGGGGCTGAGATCTATGCAGTGGCGAGAGAAGGGCTCGTGGCTGTCAGGGTGTGCAGCTGTCCTGAGGTCGGCGACGACGCGCCGCCTTCCAGCCACGAAGCTGCGAGAACGTAGGACTCTCGGATCAACTGCCTGGTCACCCTGAAGTCGAAGATCGACAGCTTGCCGGCCGCCGCCGGCACCGGGAGGATCCGGACGGTGCGCCGCGACGAGGCTTCCGCTACAGCTCGCTGCTCGCCCGGATGAGCAGAAAGGGCCATCGCCCGCTGCATCATCAAGATCGCGTTCCCCGGTGGCGGGAGATGGCTTGCCGGCACGGTCGGAAGAACGTAGATCTCGGACGGGTCGAAATCCTCCGCCTGGGCAATAGGGGTGTTCGCCGCGATGCCCCCGTCGATGAGGGTACGGCCGTCTATCTCGACGGTGGGGAACACCCCAGGGATGGCCGAGCTGGCCAGCAACGCACGGATGGTGTCTCCGGAGCGGAGCACCACTGCGTCACCGGTCTCGAGGTCGGTCGCGATCACGCGCACTGGGATCGGTGCTTCCTCGAGGCGCTCAAAGCCGAAGTTCGCCCGCATCAGCAGGCTCCTCAATCCGAGCGACTCGACGATGAAGGGCTGGTGCCCAAACACACCCTTGGCAAGAGCGGGAATGCTCATCGGGAACACGTCGCGCCGGCGGACGGAGGACCACAGCTCCGACAGCTCCTCGATGCCTGCCAGATCGTGGTGACCGGCGAGGAAAGCTGCGTTCAGGGCTCCGATCGACGTCCCCACAACCGCATCTGGCTTGATGCCAGCTTCGAGAAGCGCCTGGAGCATGCCCACCTGGACCGCGCCAAGGTTACCGCCGCCATTCAGGACGAACACTTTCTCGGCAACCCGCTCGGAACCCATCAGAACTCCTTCCAAACCCGCCGGTTACAACAGCGGCCTCTGCGTTTACATGCCCCAAGCGCGTAGATTTGGGGCTCGACCATCATCTATGCGCGCTCTATTGCCTATCGCAGCCGCGAACGTAGACATCACCGACGCTTACGCGGTCGGACGGTCACAGGTCCCGGGCCGGGCTTTCGTCCGGTGCAACATGATCTCCAGCCTTGACGGCGCGATCAGCCTGAACGGCAGATCTGGCACGCTCGGAGGTCCGGCGGACCGCATGGTGTTCCAAGTTCTCCGGTCGCTCGCGGATGTGATCCTGGTCGGCGCAGGGACCATGAGGACGGAGGGCTACGGCCCAGCGGTACTGAACGAGGATCTCCGCAATCAGAGAAAGGAACGGGGGCAGCCGGCGGTCCCGCCCATTGCAGTGGTCACGCGATCCGGCAACCTGGACTGGTCATCACCGTTCTTCACCGAGGCCGAGCAGCGCCCCATCGTGGTCACCACCACTGGCACCAATCCCGGCGCGCGCGAGAGGGCGGGGCACGCGGCGGAGTTGGTTCTCGCCGGCGAAGACAACGTGGATCTCGAAGAAGCTATCGCCAACCTCTACGGGAGCGGGTACCGGTCGGTGCTGCTCGAAGGCGGCCCGGGCCTCAACGCGGACGTGGTCAACGCAGGTCTGCTCGACGAGCTGTGCGTGACCCTGTCTCCCCGGATTGTTGCTGGGGACGGACCCCGGATCCTTGCCGGTCCCGAGCTGTCGGTGCCGCTCGAGTTGGATCCTGTCCACCTTCTCGAGCAGGACGGGTTCTACTTCTACAGATTCGCAGTTCGCCGCTAAAGGCGTGTGCCTTCGCGACGGGCTTCCGCGGTTCACCTAGGGTCTCGACGGTGCAACTGGCAGAGCTACAACGGCTGATGCTCGAGACGTACGGTGAACGAGACGAGGCTCGCGGCACCACGGCGACGGTCGCGTGGCTCACCGAAGAGATGGGAGAGCTCGCACGCGCGGTTCGAAAAGGGACCAAGGAGGAACAGCTTCATGAGCTTTCCGACGTTCTCGCCTGGGTCGCCTCGCTGGCGAACCAGCTCGACCTTCGCCTCGACGACGCAGTGGCCCGCTACTCCGCGGGCTGCCCGAAATGCTCGAGCAGTCCATGCCGCTGCTCTGACGATTGACCCCAGGATCGATTCAGTCGGGGCGGAACGGATTGTTCAGGTTGAACGGCACGTCCGCGAAACGGGCGGCCTCCTTCTCGAGCTCCGGAACCGTCCACCGGCCGTCCTTCTCGATCTTGTCGACGAGTGCGAACGGTTGGAAGAGGTGAACCTGGCCGCCGAACACGAAGAAGCACCTGCCGTTGATCGGGCACTCCTCGGTGGCGAGATAAGCGACGAACGGCGAAATGTTCGCCGGGTCCATCGGCCCGCCGGGCTCATACGGACGGTCCGGATTGAGATCAGCGGTGAGACGGGTGTACGCGGCCGGAGCAATGGCATTCACTCGGACGCCGAAACGGCCAAGCTCCCAATTCGAGATGATCGTCAAGGCGGCGATACCCATCTTCGCTGCGCCGTAGTTGGTCTGGCCGACGTTCCCGAACAAGCCTGACGTCGAAGAGGTGTTGATCACCGATCGCTTCGCTTCGTGCCCGGCCTTGGACTGCTCCCTCCAGTAGGCCGCGGCATGCCTCAGCGGCGCGAAATGACCTTTCAGGTGAACGTGGATGACCGCGTCCCACTCCTCCTCGGTCATGTTGACGAGCATCCGGTCGCGCAGAATGCCGGCATTGTTGACGAGGACGTGAAGGTCGCCATAGGTATCGATGGCGCTTTGGACCATCCGTCGCGCCCCTTCGAAATCGGCCACGTCGTCGTGGTTTGCGATGGCTTCGCCGCCGGTCGCCTTGATCTCGTCGACCACCTGCTGTGCCGGCGAAGCGTCCGCGCCGGTACCGTCCCGATCGCCGCCGAGGTCGTTGACGACGACCTTCGCTCCTTCCGCCGCAAATAGGAGCGCGTGCTCGCGCCCGATCCCCCGGCCGGCGCCGGTAATGATCGCGACCCTGTCCTGAAGCGTGTTCATTGGGGCATCCCCTCCCGATCTAATCGGGCGGAAACATAGCCGACGACAGCAAGCCGGCGTTCCGCTTCACGATGACCGCAAACCGCTTCGTCCGGGGTCAGTCGGGCTGGGGGACGATCCGGATGTACGGCTTCGGCTCCTTCCAGCTCCCGAACACCTTCTTGGCCTCGTCGTTCGAGACAGAGCCGGAGATGATCACGTCTTCGCCCGGCTTCCAGTTGACAGGAGTAGCGACCCGGTGATTTGCGGTGAGTTGCAGCGAGTCGATGACGCGAAGTACCTCGTCGAAGTTCCGGCCGGTGGTCATCGGGTACACCAGGATCAGCTTGAGCTTCTTGTCCGGGCCGATCACGAAGACGTTCCGGACCGTCTGATTGTCTGCAGGGGTACGCGACTTGGCCTCGCCGGATGTGCTGGCCGGGAGCATCCCGTAGAGCTTGGCGACGTTGAAATCCGAGTCACCGATAATCGGGTAGTTGGGGGCTGTCCCCTGGGTTTCCTCGATATCTCTCGCCCATTGCTCGTGGTCGCCGGTCGAGTCGACGGAGAGTCCGATGACCTTGACACCGCGCCGGTCGAATTCCGGCTTGATCCTCGCCATGTACCCGAGCTCGGTGGTGCAGACCGGGGTGAAATCCTTCGGGTGGCTGAACAGCACCGCCCACGAGTCACCTATCCATTCATGGAAGCGAATGGGTCCTTCGGTGGTCTGGGCTTCGAAGTCCGGAGCAGTGTCGCCGATTGCCAGTGACATGGAAAGCCTCCTGTTCGTTCGAGCTTTCACGAGTCCACCCTCTCGCCAACCCCGATGTCAAGGCCGATTCTCGCTTCACTCACGGCTAGATCATGCCACTCCGGCCCGCCGTTACTCTGCCGCCAATCGGGGGGCGCCGTCGGTGGATCACCCAAACCGCCCACGCACGGCTGGTAAAAAACTAGGTGGGTGGCCTGGGTTCTCAAGGGCAGACCCCTGCAAATCGAGTCCCAGGTCACCCGCCAGCATTATCGCTGCCAGGTCTTTGGGTGGACCAAAAGTAGGCACTTAGGAATTCGGCGCGACGCGATCCCGGCTTTACTTGCCTACGATCCCTCGTATGGCCCGAATCGGCATTCCAAGTGGTCCCGGCGGCGAAGCGTCGATGATCTGGACGCTGCGCCCAGAGATGGGCTCCATGGTCGAGCGAATGATCTCGACCGTCTATCAGCGCAGCATCCTTCCCCCCGAGGAGCGGGAAGTGGCGCGCATGCGCATCGCCCAGTTGAACGCGTGCAGCGCGTGCTCGAACTTCCGCGCACCCTCCGTGCTGGCGGCTGGAGTGACCGAGGATCTGTACGAGCACCTCGATGAGGCGTCGGACTATCCGGGATACAGCCGGCGACAGAGGCTCGCCATCGAGTTCGCTGAGCGCTTCGCGGCCAACCATCGCGAGATCGACGACGACCTGTTCGCGCGCTTGCGATCAAGCTTCAGCGATCAGGAGATCCTGGACTTGACCATGTGCGTGTCCGTGTATCTGGGCCTCGGGCGGGCGCTCGAAGTTCTCGGAATCGACTCGAGCTGCGCGATCGACATCTGAGCCGGCCATTCCGACCCGCTGTCCCGGCTACAAGATTCGCGACGCCTTTCCCTGCCAGTAACGATCGCGAATCCGCCTCTTGTAGAGCTTGCCGTTCGGATCCCGAGGCAGGGCGGAATCGAAATCGACGCTGCGGGGGCACTTGTATGACGCCAGATGCGCCCGGCAGTATTCGACCAGCTCGGCGGCCAGGTCCGGACCGGGGGCAACACCGTCGAGAGGCTGGACGACGGCCTTGACCTCCTCGCCGAACTCGTCGTTCGGCACGCCGAAGACAGCAGCGTCGGCGAGCTTGGGGTGCATCACCAGGAGGTTCTCGATCTCCTGCGGGTAGATGTTGACGCCACCGGAGACGATCATGAACGTGGAGCGGTCCGTGAGGTAGAGGTACCCGTCGTCGTCCACGTAGCCGACGTCGCCGAGCGTGCGCCACCCTTTCCCGTTGGACACCGAGGCGGTCTTCTGCGGATCCTTGAAATACTCGAAGTCAGGTCCACCCTCGAAGTAAATCTCTCCCGGCGAGCCCGGAGGAAGCCCCTCTCCCCCGGAATCGAGTACGTGAACCGTGGTGAGAGGCTTGCCGACCGAACCGGGATGGGCGAGCCACTCCTCGGGACCAATCGTGGTTCCCGCAAAGCCCTCGGTCCCGCCGTAGTACTCGTGGATGATCGGACCGAACCAATCCATCATCTGATGTTTGACATCGACCGGGCATGGCGCCGCGGCGTGGAGCACGCACCGGAGAGACGAGACGTCGTACTTCGCACGGACCTGCTCTGGCAGCTTGAGCATCCGCACGAACATCGTCGGCACGAACTGCGCATGGGTGACGCGATGAAGCTCGATCAGCCTGAGGACGGTTTCGGGATCGAACTTCCGCATCAGGACCGAAGCCGCTCCGACCCGGTTCACCGCCATGGTGTAGTTCACCCCGGCCGCGTGGTAAAGAGGTGCCGGCGAGAGGTACACGCTGGAAGCCGTCATCCCGTAACGGTGGAGCAGAGCCAGTTCCAGGACCGACTGCGCCCAGGAACCGTTCTCCGCAGGAAGCGGACGGCGCACCGCCTTGGGGCGCCCGGTGGTGCCAGACGAGTAAAGCATCTCGCTGCCGTCCGACGGTTCAGGGGTCCCACCCGCCCCATTGAGAACGTCTTCGTAGGCCATCCAGCTCGGAGCCGTGTCGCCGACGATGATCCGCGTGCTGACTCCGGGCATGTGGCCGAGAAGCTGGGAAGCGAGCGGGGCCATCGACTCGTCGATGAAGACGGCTTTCGCTTCCGAGTCCTCGACTATGTAGGCGACTTCGTCGAAGGTGAGATGCGTGTTAACCGGCGTGTAGTACAGGCCGGAGAGCTGGCAACCCCAGGTCACCTCGATGAACTCGGGCCGATTCGGAAGCATCAGGGCGACGGCATCCCCGCGGCGCAGACCAGCCGAGTAGAGGGCGCCCGCTACCTTTTGACTTCGCTCGTACAGCTCGCCATACGAGACGGTCTTGCCTTCAGAGGTAACGAGCGCCGGCGCATCGGGCGTCTTGGCCGCGTGGTCGGAGATGTTCACGATCAGGCCTGATGGTCGGATCCGCCGTTCGCATCACCCGCTCCGTTGGCGTCAGCGGCGGCGGCTTGGCGGCGTGCCATCTCGGCCGGCTTGATGTTGCCTTCGAGCACCCGCCGGATAAGCGCCTGGACATCGGAGCTGAGCGACGCGAGGGCGACCAGGTCGTTGGAGCTCTGCCAGTGCACGCGCATGCCCATCAGCTCCCAGGCCCGCTTCAGGTTCGCCTTCGTCGCCATGAGCGTCGTCAGAGGCGCTTGGGCGATCTGGCGGGCGATGGTGTCGACCCGAGCGTCGAGTTCGTCCCGAGGCACGACTTCGTTCACCAGGCCGACTGCCAGCGCCTTCTGCGCGTCGATGACCTCTGCCAGGTACAGGTAGTACGCGGCCCGGCGCCAGTTCATGAACACCCACGGCTCGATCGAGCATTCACCGGAGGGCATGCCGAACCCCTGTAGCGGCGGGTACTGGAAGTAGGCGTCATCGGAGGCGATAACGATGTCAGTGGTGAGCCCGTAATGGGTGCCCCCGCCGACGCAGTAACCGTGCACTTGCGCGATCGTCGGCTTGGAGAACTCCCACAGGTTCATGACCGGTTTCACGAACAGGTCGGTCTGACCCTTCCACGGCGTTCCCATGTGAGCCCCTCCCTCGACGAACGCCGGGTAGTCACGTGCGTTGTCCCCAATGGCGTGACCGGAGCAGAACCCCTTGCCGTTGGCCTTCAACACGAGGACCTTGATGTCGTAATCGCGGTCAGCGTCGAGGAGCGCGGCGTCGACCTCCTCGGCCAGCTTCTGGTCCTGGGCGTTCGCCTTCTCCGGCCAGTTGAGGATCACGCGGGCGATCGGGCCATCCTTCTCGTAGATGATGCGCTCGCGGGTCTCCGTAAGGTTCATCTCCCCTCCCTGGTCATGGGCGCATGAACACTACTCAGGTTTACTGACGCTCGTGTCAGGTTCAGCGCGGTCGAGGAACTGCCGGGGTTTCAAACCTGACTCGATGAGCTCCGCTCGGCGGGCCTGAACGTCGGAAGCGGCCCCGACGAGATTGGTCAGGATGTGGCTCACCTGGAGATGGACCCTCATACCCATGAGCTCCCAGGCTCGCTTCACGTTGTTCTTGACGGCCATCAGCGTGGTTAGCGGAATTTGGGCGATCTTGTGCGCCATCTCCTCCACGGTGTCCTCAAGCTCCTCGCGCGGCACAACCCGGTTGAGGAGCCCCCACTCGAGCGCCTCCTGGGCGTTGAGCGTCGGAGCCAGCAGGAGCCAATCCATGGTGCGATGCCAGTTCATCAGCAGCCACGGTTCGATCATCGTGTGACCGCCGGGCTCGCCGAGGCTCTGAGCCAGAGGCATCTGGAAGTAGGCGTCGTCCGAAGCGACGCAGAAGTCCGTCAGCAGGCCAAGGTAGATCCCGCCGCCCATGCAGTATCCGTGGATCTGCGAGATGGTCGGCTTGGGGAACTCCCACAGGTACAAAGTGGGCCACAGGAACAGGTCGGCCGTGCCTTTGTAAAGGTCCTCGAAGGTCGAACCGAACTCGGGATAGGGGTTCTCGTCCGGGGCCCAGCGGGCGACGTGACCTCCGCAGAAGCCCTTGCCGTTGGCCTTCAGGATCACCACCTTGATCTCACCGTCTCGGTCGGCCTCGCGGAGGCATGCATCGACCTCACGGACAAGAATCGAATCCTTCGTGTTGGCTTTGTCGGGACGGTTCAAGACGATGCGCGCGATCGGAGGGTCGCGCTCGTAGATAACCGCTTCGAGTGTGCGCTGCTCCATGGCGGTCACCATACCGGTGTCACTGTCCAGCCGACTCGCTGCGAGACTGACTGCACTTCGGGTTCATGGGAGGCAACTTGGCGATCGAGGGTGGAACCGATGTCGTCGTGGTCGGCTCTGGCGGGGCCGGACTGGCCGCCGCGCTCACCGCCGCCCAGGAGGGGGCTCGGGTAACGGTCCTCGAGCGAACGTCTCTCGTCGGCGGCTCGACCGCGGTGTCGGGCGGCGGCATCTGGGTTCCGGGGAACCATCACATGCTGGCGGCCGGTTTCGACGACAGCCGCGAGGAAGCCATCGCCTATTGCGGCCGGCTGGTCGCAGGCAAGATGCCGGACGATCTCGTGGAAGCCTTCGTCGACTCCGCCCGAGAGATGATCCGCTACCTCGAGGCGAACACCTCCCTGCGATTCCGGCCGATGTCCTGGCCCGACTATCACCCCGAAATGGAGGGGGCGAAACCATCCGGACGCATGCTCGAATCGACTCTCTTCGCGTCCACATCGCTTGGGGAGTGGGCGGAACGGGTTCGGACCGGCCCGGTCCTGGCGATGCCTATCACCCTGGAGGAGCAATCGGTGACCTGGCGGCTCGGCTACACGCCGGAGAAGCTCGATCGCCAGATGGTCAGAGAGCGGAGTGCTGCCGGGTTGGTCACGATGGGACGCGCTCTGATCAGCGGACTCCTCGAAGCGTGCCTTAGTCGCGGCGTTCGGGTGTTGACGCAGGCACGGGCGACCGGGCTCGTTCGAGGAAGTTCCGGAGCGGTCGCCGGTGTCCGATACAGCTCGGGCGACGCAGACTCTTATGGGGTGGTTGCTCGGGAGTTAGGAGCGCCGGCGGTCGTCCTCGCGTCGGGCGGTTACGAGTGGGACCGAGAGCTCACCCGCAGCTTCCTTCCTGGTCCCCTGACCCACCCGACCACGCCTCCCTTCGGCACCGGCGACGGGTTGAGGATGGCGATGGAGGCCGGTGCGGGTCTCGCCAACATGAGCGAAGCCTGGTGGTACCCCGCGTCGAATGTTCCAGATGATTCCTACGAGGGACTGCCGCTCAACCGGTTCGTGGCGACCGAGCGGACGGCGCCGCACTGCATCCTCGTCAATCGATCCGGGCGACGATTCGTCGACGAGGCGGCCAATTACAACGACATGATGAAGGCGTTCTTCGACTTCGACCCGGTCGCCTACCGTTTGCGCAACCTTCCCTGCTGGTCGGTGATGGACGACCAGTATCGTCGCCGCTACAGCATCGCATCGGCCCGACCAGGCCGCCCCGACCCGGAGTGGCTCATCAACGCACAATCCCTTCAGGAGCTGGCTAACAGGATTGGCGTCGACCCACGAGGCTTGGAGACGACGGTCGAGCGATTCAACGAGTTCGCCAGGGGTGGGCGTGACCCCGAGTTCGGCCGGGGCGACAGCTACTACGACCGCTTCCACGGGGATCCCGAGGCGCCGCATCCCAACTTGGGGACGATCGAGGTTGCGCCGTTCTACGCGCTGGAGGTCCACCCCGGTTGTGTGGGCACCAAAGGCGGGCCGGTGACCGATGCCCGCGCACGCGTGCTGGATACCAGGGGGGAGGTCATCCCGGGGCTGTTCGCCGCTGGCAACGTGGCGGCAAGCCCGGCGGGGCCCGCCTACTTCGGCGGTGGATGTTCGATCGCCATGGCCCTTACCTGGGGTTACCTGGCCGGCGCCACCGCCGCGCGAACATTCCGCCAGACCGCCCTTTAGCCAAACACTCGTTAGCCAGACAGGTAGCGATCCAGCTCGCGGTGCATGTTGATGATCCCGCCCTCGTACCTCTCGCTCAGCCTCATCGAGTCGAACCCAAGCGTGTGGATACCACGCTGCTGGCGCTCGATGTTCGAGAAATCCTGCAAAGGGATCGTCGGCCACGCCGATGTGTCGGACGGTCCGAACGGCCCGAGCCTCGTCGGCCGGACCGTCTCTTTCTGACCGGGTGGAATGGATACCGACCAGAGTTCGAACAGACACGACTCGGCTTCCATCCCGTTCGGCCGGCTCCGGTAGATCAGCGCGTTCCCGTACTGGGGAAGAACGAAGTAGTTAGGGAAGACGAAGAACACGCCTCCCCAACGGGACAAGGCATCCGGTTCGGGCGGCGGCAGCTCAACACCTTCAGCTGCTGCCGCTTCGTAAATCGCCTGAACCACCCTCTGGCCGATCGACCCCTTCGTTGGCGAACCTCGCAAGCCTTCGATCGCGCGCACGTCCCTCTCCAGGGTCATTGCCTCGAGACCCTCGCAGAGGAGCTTGCTCGACTCGATCGCGACCTCGAGAGCGTCCACCCCCTCAGGCACCGGGGAACGCCTGGCCCTGTTCTGGAAATGAGAGTGACCGTTGGGATGCACCTCGTAAACCTGGGCGTCAGGGTCGTCAGGCAGTCCCAGGTTCAGCTGCGGGTGGGTCTGCATGACGTGGAAACCCTCCATGAAGGCCTCTTGGGCAAGCTTCCAATTCGCGTTGAGTACCACGGATTTCCACCATCGGACCCGCATCCGATCCACTCCCAACGGGTCCAGCAGCGAGGCCATGGGCGCTAGCGCTTCCTCCAGTGGCGGAGCCTCGGAGTCGAGGTTGACGAACACGCACCCGCCCCAGCAGCCAACGCGGTACTCCCTCAGCTTGAGGTCACCGCAGTCGAGGCATTGCGGATCGAATCCCTGCTCCCCGTAAACGAAGGTGTTGTCGCCGTCGAGGTTCCATTGCCATCCGTGGAACGGGCAGACGATGCGCCGGCCTCGGAAACTGCCCGAACCGAGAGCCAGCTGGGTGGCACGATGCCTGCACGCGTTCCCGAAGGCTCGGACCGTCGCTGGATCGCTGCGGACGAGCAAAATCGACTGGTCGCAGATCGAGTATTCGGTGAAGTCCCCCACGCTGGGGATCTCCTCGAGGCGGCACGACATCTGCCAGACGCGGGGCCAGAGCTTGTCGCGTTCGAGCTCGAGGAACTCCTTGCTCCAATAGCGCGACACGGGGAGGAAAGAGGAGGTGGCGCCCACGTCGGACACGCCTGCCATCTTGCCACCCGGCCAGGAGTCGATCCGTGGGACACCGTTGATCCGGCGCGCCCTCCAAAGCTGAGGCAGGATGGTCCGGTGAGCGAACGTACGATCTGCTGTGTCTATACGCAGCCCCGTCCGGGTCGGGCCGCCGAGTACCACGAGTGGTACGACCGCCAGCACCTCCGCGACGTGGTCCGGGTCCCGGGCGTGGTCTCCGCCCAGCGGTTCGAAGGGTTCGAGACCGATTCAGCCGGGGAGCCGGCGGCTCAGTGCCTCGCTATCTACGAGATCGAGGGGGATCCCCGAGAGTTCGTCCGCGAGCTGAGGTCCCGCTTCGGTACCGACGCAATGCCGCCGAGCGAGGCACTCGACCTGGAGAGCATTTCGATCGTTTTCTGGAAGCCCCGAGGAGCCCGGCTCGGCCGCGGCCAGCGACCCGGGCAGCATTCGGAGTTGACCGACCCCCAGCTCAGCCGCCTCCGCGACGCGCTAGCCCGGCTCGGCGACGGCCGGCCCTTCAGCGCAACCGAGGCCCTGAGCGCGGCATTGTCTGCCGGGATCGAGAATCACCTTGCTGACATCGATTCGGCTCTTTCCGATCTGGAGGACGCGGGCGTGATCCGCGAGGTTCAGAAGAACCCACCTCGTTGGCAGGTCGTCGAGCCGCAGTAGGTACCAGTGGTGACCAGTGGTGACCAGTAGTGACCAGTAGTTACTGGAACTCTCAGCCGGGCTGCAGCACGGACGCGTCGCCGAGGGCGATGGTCACCTCGAACCGGCGATGCGCGATCCTCCAGCCTGAGTCGGTTAGAACCAGCTCGTCCCAGTAGTTGCCGAAACACTCGTAGCTGAGGTGCGAATTGTCGCCCGCACCGATATGCATTACCCGCGCCTTGCACACCGACTTCGCCGACCGCCCGCCGTCGCCCTCCAAGATCACGTGGTGATTGCCCAGCAGGTGCTGAGAAGGGCCGCACCCGCCGAGGAAGCCGCGAACGAAACGCACTATTGCGTCGCGACCGTCGACCCCGTATGCGGATGCGTCGGCGGTGAAGACCTCCTCGAGCGCGTTCCAGTCCCTCAGGTCGAACGCGGCAGCACAACGTACGACTACATCGACGATGGCCTTTTGCTCCTCGGCCGTGGAAGCTGGCATCACGATGGAAGGTAGCCCAGCGGTGGTTCTTGCGTAGATGACCCCTCCGATCCAGCGGATTTCGACGAGGACGAGGGTGCATTCGTAGGATTGCCCGGTGCGCGATCGGACCGCCCATCCCGTAGCTCACTGGGCCGAACGGAGATCGCTGCACGGAGGCGTCGACGAGATTCCATTGCCTCGAGGGGTCGGCGGTCGGTTGTGGCTCTGCGGCAAGCGCTTCATCGCCCCTAATCCGGAAAGGGCGATGGCCTACGTTGACGCGGATGCGGCGGTCTGCCTGAACGAGCCACACGAGCTCGAGTGGTACCCAGAGTACGTCGAATGGCTGAAAGCCCAGCCCTCCGAGAGGGTCATTTGGCGGCCGATCCCGGACCTGCACGTGCCCTCGCGAGACGACGCGGTCGAGCTGCTCGCGGAAGTGCGTTCTCGACTGGACGGTGGGCAGTCCTTGCTGATGCACTGCGGCGCCGGAATCGGGCGGACCGGCACCATCGCTGCGGGGGTCCTCATAACGATGGGCGAGTCGCCGGCGCATGCCATCGCCCGTCTTCGCGCCCACCGTTCTCTGTGCGGGCCTGAGGCCGGTGCGCAGACCGAGCTACTCGACTGGCTGTTCGCCTGTCACCCTGGCGAGAACATCGTCGATGTCGAGTAGGTGGTGCTCAGCCTCGTGAACCACGTTTCTCGCCATCCAGGCAACCGATAAGTCCTCGCCGTCCCTGACCCCGACTCGGTCCCACTGTTCAGCGGTGATGCTTGCCAATAATGCGGACAGCTGGCCCGCGTTGGTTGTCACCTCCTCGGCTACAGCGATCGGCGGTTGATCGTTGTAGGCCCTTTCGGTCACGACGTCGTCCCTTCTCATCGCGTGAAGCTGAGGACGATCCTTGGCCACCACCCGGCGGATCCGCCAGTCATAAAGCGCGAAGCAGTCGCGCACGTGGCATGCGTATTCGAGCGCCGACCATGTTGCCGGATCGGGGCGTACCCGCCAGACGGCCACATCCTTGTGAGCTTCCTCGAGGAGCCTCGAGCGATACGCGGCGCCAAGTTCCTGGACAAGTGCCGGCGTAGTCACCACATCCTGGTCGTCGTAATCGAAACCGCACTTCGGGCACACCCAACCTGGCCTCGGGGCATCCCAACCGTCGTGCACGGACACATGACGAGTCTGCTACGCGACCGGTGCGAGGCGTGGGACCTCGGGTTGGCACGCCCGCGACGGGTGGGCGGCCTTCAGCAGGTCGGTGAGCCGGCGGACCGCTCGACTCGGGTTTACGACCCTCGCTTCCACGCCCGCGCGCCGGACAACATCGGCAGCCGCGCAGATCGCCGCCCACCCGGACTTGTCGACGAAGCGGACTGCGCCGAGATCGAAATCGATGGGATCGCCGTCCTCGCTCACCATCTCGGCGATTTGGCAGAGATCGCGTCTTGCCGCCGCGTCGACCTCGCCTCGAAGGGACAGCTTCCAGCGGCCGTCATAGGAGATGGTGGTGAGCAGGGTCGGTTCTCTGTGGCTCATCGGGGGGCTCCTTTCGCCACGCTCCTGTGCCTGGCGGCTTGTGCTCCCCGATCTTCCTCCGCCCACCTGAACCCCAGATGAGATTGGCGCAACAGGTCACTGAGACCTTCGCGGGGCGCCTACGCAGACCGCCTACGCAGACCGCCTATGTGGCGGCAGGCACGGCGACGTAATCCGGGATGGCGCTCAGAAGCTCCGGTGGCAGATCCCCGCAGAGGAGGCACCGGTCCTGGATCGCGCGACCCTCCCCGACCGTTACCAGCTCCACCGTTCCGGTGAGGCTGTGGCGCACCGCATCGCGCGGATCTGCTCGTCCGTCCACGACGGCCTGCGACGCTCGTTCGGACAAAGGCGCGCACACCCACGCCAGATTGGATCCCTCATAGCCGACCTGGGCGACTAGCCAGCTCGTGCCTTGCGAGTCCGAAGCTGTGAAGAGGCTCGGGCCGGCGCCGGCGGCGAGGATCGTCTCCACGGTCAGTTCGAGGTCATAGCCGAAAAACCTCACTGCTGTTCTCCCAAGTAGTTCTGTGACTCAGTGAGGAGTGAGTGACTCCAAGCGCCGTATTTCGTTACGGCCAACGAGAGGAATTTCGCTGTGTCGCCAGCCATGACCTTCTGTACCGAAATTTGGTGCGAAAGGATTGGCCGCTGAACAACTGCCCAGACGAGACGGATCCCCGACGGCTCAGTGGCGACCCGGCCAAACTTTTGTTGCAAAAATGCACCTATTAGGTGCGAAGTTGCAAAGAAAAGCGTCGACTCGTAGACGAGGCGGCACCCTTGTCCGCCGCCCGACCCCGGACGAGCTCCAGGCCGCCGAGGGCAAAACGGTGCCGGACGTGATCGCCCGGGATCTGAGAGTCCTGTTCTGCGGGGTCAACCCGGGCTTGTGGTCGGCGGCCGTGCAGCACCATTTCGCCCGCCCCGGCAATCGGTTCTGGAAGGCGCTGCACCTGGCCGGGTTCACCGCTGAACTGATCGACCCGGCGAGCGAGCGCGACCTGCTCGGATACGGGCTCGGGGTGACCAACCTGGTCGACCGGGCGACCAGATCGGCGATCGAACTTCCCAAATCGGACCTTCGGGACGGGGCAAAGCGGCTGGCGACCAAAGTGAAGAAGTGGCGACCTCAAATCGTGGCGGTGCTCGGCATCGGCGCCTACCGCTCGGCGTTCGAGCGACCGAAGGCTCGACCGGGTCTCCAACCCGAGGCGGTCGGCACCGCGAAGGTGTGGCTACTGGCCAATCCCAGCGGAGCCCAGGCGCACTACCAGATCGCAGACCTGGTCGATCAGCTGAGAGAACTACGCTCCTTCATCGGAGGGTAAGACGGCGTCCCACCCGCGCCGGCGATCGGGGACCCTCCTTGTAACGCCCCCGATCGACACGTATCATTTCGTTCGACATTTTCGGATCGGTCCACCGCCACAGGCTGTCCGGCCGGTAGGGGGTTTAGGAGGGGCAATGAAAATCTTGAAGCTTGGGCCGGCCGCCTGGGCGGCCTCGGGCAGCGTGGCTCTCCTCGCCGCCCTGACTGTCGCACCCGCGGCCTCTTCGGCGTCGAACGGAGCGGGTCCTCATCCACTCCGCCAGCACGACACCCACAGCGCTCGATTCAGGGGCGGCAGCTCGAACCTGATCGACCATGGGGGCCCGGTCCTGCCGACCTCGAACGTCTACACGATCTGGTGGGGCAGCTCGAGTAGCTGGAACTCCAACACGAAGCCCGGGATCGCCCAGCTCTTCGGCGGCCTGAACGGTTCGGGATACGCAGCTACCGGCACGCAGTACATGCGCGGCAGCCCGACCGTCGTGAACTACATACGATCCGTGAACGACATTTCGACACCTCCATCACAGCCCTCGACCAGCAACATCGGCGCCGAGGTCCAGAAGGAAGTCAACAACGGGAGCTTGCCGGCGGACCCGAGCGGCGTTTACTTCGTCTTCACCAGCAACTTCCCCAGCCGCGCGAACTACTGCGCCTGGCACAGCTACACGTCCATCAGCGCGGGGCAGGTCGCGATCGCCTACATGCCCAACGTCGCGGGGATCTCCGGTTGCGATGCGGTCCAGGCCAGCGGGATCAGCGGCGGTACTTCCTACAGCGACGAGGGGACTCTTTCGCTCGCCAACGTCACCGCTCACGAGTTCATGGAATCGATCACCGACCAGGTGCTCAATGCCTGGTACGACTCGTCGGGTTCGGAGATCGGCGACAAGTGTGCCTGGCAATTCAACGGCCCCGTCCAGTTAGCCAACGGCAGCAGCTGGATACTCCAGAAGGAATGGAGCAACGCGATAAGCGGCTGCACGGAGACAACCCCCTAGCCAGGAAGGCTCTGGCAGCAGCAGCAGCCCTATTCGGCCTCGTTGCGGCGGCTGCGCCGGCGTGCTCGAGCGGTCAGGCCGGCCGGTCGACGGCGTCGCCCGGTTCCACGATCCGGGTCTTTGCCGAGGACCCCCGGGGGCGTGAGGTGTCGCCGCAAAACGTGTCGGTACGCGTAGGGAGCCGCGTCGAGGTAAACCTCGAGTCCTTGTACTGGCAGCTGGACACCATCCCCGATCCTCGGACTCTGGCTCTGCAAAAGCAGGTCGCCAACGACGCGACAGTGCTGGCCTCCGGGCAGCAGGCGTGCACTGCATCGGTACCTGGCAGCGGCTGTGGCACGAGGACGCTCACCTTCGAGGCCGTCGCGGCTGGCACTGTGCTCGTACACGCGACGCGCACTAGCTGCGGTGAAGCCCTCCGTTGCGCCCCAGGACAGGGAAGCTTCGCTCTCACTGTGAACGTGCGACGCTGAGCTTCGAGCTACTTCAAATGATGCTCCACCCGGCTAGCCGAGTCCCGACTCGCACTGGGCCGCCGAAACGGAAGTCCGATTCGCAATCGCACGACCGGTCGGCAGATCGGGTTGTCGACAGAGGTCGAGCAGCATGAACGATCTGCCATCGGTCAGCTTTGCTTTCGAGCTGCACTTCGCGGAGATGAGGCGCAGCTCGATTTCGGCGGTCATCGTGGCCCATTTTTCAAGTTGTGCTGCGGCAGCCAGAGCCCACAGCGTGTCCGGTACGAGTGCGCCCAAGGCAATCGTTCCGGACTCGCTCATTAGATCGATGCTGACGCTGCCGGGACGGAACGTCGCGAAGATGACTCGAGCCTTGACGGCGCGCGGTTTAGCGGAGCGTGTCTCCTCGGCAGTATCTGTTCGTGGGGGGTGGAATAAGTTGAACATCTCACCAAGGCCGGCATCGGGATCGATGACCGGACCACCCCAATTGTCCCTCTTCCCATGACTAACTGTCGAAGGATTTTCGCGGCGGAGGATGGGATCCGACCATCGCCTCTCGCAGTAGAGCCCGAAGTCGCCCGGCCCCGCGAGTAGGCACAAAAACCGCACATCTGGTATAAACAGCCCCATAGGCAGCTGGGGAAAGCTACCTCGTCGCAAGTTCGTCGTGATCGCCGCGGTCTGCGCGCTCGTGGGAGCGGTCGCAGTCCCGTCGATGACGTTTCCGGTTCGCGCGTCCTCACCCTCGTTCAGCGCGCACGGTAGCGCCGAACAGGTGTACGTCACCGGCGCCGACCCGAACGCCCGGATGTCGCTCGTCAATTCAAGCGGGACCACGGTGCCCAACGTGCCTGCCCAGACGGCCGATTCCCTGGGCGGGGTTCTCTTCCGCAACGTGCCGCCGGGCAGTGGGTACCGGGTCCGTCTCGAACCCAACGGGCCGGAGTCCGGACCGCTGACCGTCTACACAGATGCGCCGGCACCCTGGGACCCGAGCATCTACAACCAGTCGATCCCCGACAACGGGTACACGTACCTAACCACCCGCGACGGCACCCAGTTGGCCATCGACGTGCACCCGCCGACCAGCCCTGCCGGCCAACCCGGGTTGCCGTCGGGCCTGCGGATGCCAAGTCTGCCGAGCGGTTCGTCCAGCCTTGGTTACGTACCCCCCTACCCCACCCTGATCGAGTACTCCGGTTACGGGTACGCGAACCCTGCCGGACCGGTCAACGGCATCGCTGTCCTCGCCAACCTGATGGGTTTCGCGGTCGTCGATGTCAGCATGCGCGGCACCGGGTGCTCGGGCGGCGCGTACGACTTCTTCGAACCCCTGCAGAACCTGGACGGCTACGACGTCATCGAGACGATCGCCCACCAGCCATGGGTTCTCGGGCACAAGGTCGGGATGTTCGGCATCTCCTACGGCGCGATCAGCCAGCTGTTCACCGCTCAGCTCGACCCACCGGACCTGGAGGCGATCGCGCCGATGTCGACCATCGACGCCACCGGGACGACCCTCTACCCAGGCGGCATCCTGAACACCGGCTTCGCCGTCGCCTGGGCGCAGGAGCGCCAGCAGGAGGCGTTGCCGGCCGGACCGAAGACGGGCCAACCATGGGCCTACCAGCAGATCCGTAACGGTGACGCGACGTGCAAGGCCAACCAGGTCCTTCACGGCGAGGCCGCCGATCTGATGAGCAAGATCCGCGCCAACGACCACTACGTCCGGCAAGTCGCCGACCCGCTCGACCCGGTCACCTTCGTCGACAAGATCAAGGCCCCCACGTTCATGGCCTGTCAGTGGGAGGACGAACAGACCGGCGGGCACTGCGCGGACCTCGCCGAACATTTCAATCCGACGACACCGAAGTGGTTCACCTTCACCAACGGCGCGCACATTGACTCTCTCGATCCCACCACGTTCAACCGCGTGTACGACTTCCTCGAGCTGTTCGTCGCCCATCAGGCTCCGTTGGTCAACCAGGCGCTGATCCGTGCCGCGGCACCGGTCATCTACCAGGCGGCGCTCGGCACCAAGGACAACGACCTGTTGCCGCTCGATCCGATCCAGCTCCTGCCGACCTACGACCTGGCGTTGGCCGCCTTCGAGAAATTGCCGTCGGTCCGGGTTCTCTTCGACAACGGCGCCGGCCAATCGCCGACAGGTACGGCATCCCCGGGCGATCCCTATCCGGGGTTCGAGCGGTCCTTCCCCTCTTTCCCGATTCCCGGAACGATGCCGAGCTTCTGGTACCTGACTCCGAGCGGAACGCTTGGCAGGAATCCTCCTGCCGAGGGTGGCATCAACTGGTACACCTCGAACGCCTCCGCCACCGCGCTCAACGACTATCAGGGCAACACCGGCGGAGGAGGTTTGTGGTCCAACGCCTCGGACTGGACATGGGCCTGGCAGCAGAACCCGCCCGGCACGGCGCTCTCGTACGTGACTTTCCCGTTGCCCACCAACACGACCGTGATCGGCTCGGGCGCGCTGCACGTCTGGGTGCGCTCGTCGACACCTGACGTGGATCTCCAGGCAACCATCAGCGAGGTGCGGCCCGACGGAAACGAGACCTTCGTCCAGCAGGGCTGGATGCGGGCAAGCGAACGGCGACTGGCGACCGGGGCCAATGATCCGATCGCCCAGCCGAGCAGCCTTCTCGAACCGGAGCCGAGCATGCTTGCCAGCGACGTGCAGCCCATGCCGGCGGGCCAGTTCGTCGAGGTGGTGATCCCGCTCTACTACGAGGGCCACGTCTACCGGGCCGGGTCGCGGATACGGGTAACCATCGACGCGCCGAACGGCGCGCAGCCGATCTGGTCATTCGGCGAGACGCAGCCCAGCGGCACCGCGACCGTTTCGATCGCCGAGTCCGCGACGATGCCATCGAGCCTCGTGCTTCCGGTGGTGCCAGGTGTGGAACCGCCCACCGCACTGCCTCCGTGCCCGAGCCTGCGCAACGAGCCGTGCCGCTCTTACCACGCGATCAACGACCAGCTGGCTTCTTCATGAGAAGGGACAAAACTTGACCAGGTTCCGCCGCACCCTCGCCCTTGCTGCTTCGGTCGGTCTCGGCACTGCAGGCGCGGCGTACGCGGCGGTCGCTCCAACGACACCGACGGGAAGGGTGCTGCTCGTCGGCAACTACAACGGAAACCACGGCACTTACAGCTCGCTGCAGGATGCGGTTGACGCCGCCCTGCCCGGGGACTGGATCCTGGTCGGTCCGGGCGACTACCACACGTCTTCGAGCCGGACCCCCGCAGATGCAACCGGCACCCCGGCGGGGGTTCTGGTGCAGACGGCTGGATTGCACATCCGGGGGATGGACCGCAACGGCGTGGTCGTTGACGGCACCAAGCCGGGCTCATCGCAATGCAGCAACAAGACGGCCGACCAGAATCTGGGGCCGGCCGGACCACACGGTCCGCTCGGCTTGAACGGGATCTTGGTCTGGAAGGCCGACAACGTGTCCGTCGAGAACCTCACCGTCTGCAACTTCCTCGGCGGTGCTGGGGAGGCCGGTAACGAGATCTGGTGGAACGGCGGAGACAACAGCGGCAAGATCGGGGGCTGGGGATTCACTGGCAACTACCTGACCGCGACCAGCACGTACTTCGACAGCGAGGCAACCGCCGCGCAGTACGGGATCTTTTCCTCCAACTGGAGTGGCGGCACTTGGAACCACACGTACGCGAGCAACTTCAACGACTCGGGCTACTACATCGGGGCGTGCCAGGACCAATGCGACCAGACCGTCAACGACGCGTGGGCCGAATACAACGCCCTGGGTTACTCTGGGTCCAACTCGGGCGGCCAGCTGGTCATCCAGAACTCACAGTTCGACAACAACCAGGATGGCTTCGACACAAACAGCCAGAACGGTGACAACCCCCCGCCCCAGGACGGGACCTGCCCCAACGGCGCAACGAGCCCGATAACCCACACCCATTCGTGCTGGGTTTTCAGGAACAACTACGTGCACGACAACAACAACCCCAACGTCCCCGGCGCCGGCAGTGCCGCGGCTGGGCCGGTTGGCACTGGCATGTCGCTATCAGGTGGGCGCAACGACACGATCCTGAACAACGTGTTCACGAACAACGGAGCGTGGGGCATCATCCTGGTCCCGTATCCCGATAGCGGGCCGCCCTGTACCGGGGGACTCAACACGCCGGCCGCATGTCTCTACGACGAGTACGGCGACGCGGTCATGGGAAACGTCTTCGGGGACAACGGTTCTTTCAAAAACGTGACCAACGGCGATATCGCCGCGGTCAACCTCCTGCCCGACGCGACCGACTGCTTCAGCGGGAACGTCGAGTACGAGGGCGGCCAGATGACGACGAGCCCGCCAATGCTGCAGCAGCTGTACCCACGCTGCACCGGGCAGACGGTGCCGCCGGACCTCAATCCTCTGTTCCTCGATCAGGTCGCCTGCGATTCCCAATCGGTGTCGATCGGCCCAATCGCGGGCGGCACTTTCTGCCTTCCCGGGTCGAACTATCCGAGGCGTACCCAGGTGATGATGCACCAGCTCCCATCCGGGCTCCAGACGATGACTGACCCCTGTGCGGGAGTCCCCTCGAACCCGTGGTGCCCGGCCCGCTGACCCTGGCTTAACCGCCGCCCTCATCCTCGCCGCTGCGGCCGTGCTTCCAGTAACCCCGGATGGTGGCGTGGGCGCGCGGAACTCCCCGGTCGTTGAACAGCCGCTGGCGAAGCCGTTGCATCGACGCCGCTTCGCCGGCGGCCCAGAGACGCGCGCCGCCAGGAAGGTCCACGTCTGCGAGCCGGTCAGCGAGTGCAGCGCCCGGGACTTTTCCTTCCTGGTCGACCCAGTGGATCGCGCATCGGGGATGGTCCGGCAAGCGAGGACGGGAGCCCGCGTCGGCGATCTCGAGGTAGACCGCGACATCGACGTCCGTTGCCGCTTCGAGGATCTGGCTGATCGCAGCGGTAGCGGTCTCGTCGCCGCCGAGAACAAGGGTCTCGGCCTCGGCGTCGATCGAATAACCGCGAGCAGGCCCCGAAACTGCAGCCGGTGAACCGTCGGCCGCGTCGGATGCCCACCGTGCCGCGGCTCCGTCGCCGTGGACAACGACATCGAGCTTCAGGAGCCGGCCACCTGATTCGTGATGGCGCGGTGTGAGCGTGCGAAGTACGGGGCGGCTACCGCCGGACAACTCGAAGCGGTTGCCGTCCCAGCTCGGTAATTCCAGATCGTGGGGGCGCTCCGGATCCGGCAGCAGCACCCTTACGCTCGAGGCCGGTTGGGTCACTTCCAGGCTCGTCAACGGCTCTCCCTCGAGGGTCACCCTGACAAGCCGGGGAGTCAGCCAATCGCGGCCCACGACTTCCGCGACCAAGAAAGGAGGAGGGGGGCGGCGCGCTGAGCCGGCGGTCACCCAGTCTCCTTCGCCTGGCGGACGTACTCGGCGGCACCGGCCATGAATCCGGCGAGGTCCGAAGACTTCACCGACACGAAGTCGGCGAAGTAGGAGGGGACGTACACCTGATGGAGGTCGTTGTCGAGACCATCGATCACTGCGCCGGCCACCTCCGACGCGGGGATCGCGTCCACACCCGCGACGAGAGGGTCGTTGTCGGGCAAAGTGAACAGTTCGGTGTCGATGACTCCCGGATAGACGACCAGGACCTTGACACCGGATTCCCAGAGATCGATGGCCATCGCTTCCGAGAAAGCAGAGAGTGCAGCCTTTGAACCGTCGTACGCGGCTTCACCCGGCGAGCTGAGCACGGCGGCCACCGACGAGATGTTCACGATCCTTCCGAAGCCGCGCTCCACCATCGACGGCAGCAGAGCAAGCGTCAGTCGGACCGGCGACAGGTAGTTGATCGCCATCACCCGGGTGACCGTGTCAGCGTCGAGCTTGGTCACGTGTCGACGCTTGGGAATCCCGGCGTTGTTCACCAGGACGTCGATACCCCCGAATTCCTCGGTCACCTCGCCGGCGAGGCGATCCACTTCTGGAGGGTCTGCCAGGTCGCACACCCACATGCGCGAGTCCGGCGAGTAACGCCGGCAACGATCAAGTGTCTCGGCCAACCGGTCCTCGCGGCGCGCGCACACCCCAACCACCGCACCGCGCTGGGCAAGAGCTTCTGCCAACGCCGCGCCGATACCCGATGAGGCCCCGGTAACCAGAATCCGCTGGCCGTTGAAATCGAAACCCACTGGTCACCCTCCACAAGGATCCCCGAGACCGGTGCCCGGCCCGGACTACACCGGCGCATCATAAGTTGACCTGGCAGGAGGCAGGTGGGACAGCGACAAGGAGGCAACCACCCGCTGCATCCGTCCGCCGCCAGCAACCCTGTGCTATCTCTAGAAGGGTGCCGTCCGAGGCAACGGTCATTATCCGGGTGCTGATCGGCACAGCTTTGGGATTCGTGCTCGGCTTCGAGCGGGGAGTGCGCGGGTCGGCCGCCGGCGATCGGACTTTCTCACTGGTCGGTGCGTCGGCGGCGGCGGTCACCGCGCTCTTCTACAGAAGTTCGCCGCAAGCGGTGGCAGGCGTGGTCACCGGAATCGGCTTCATCGGTGGCGGTGTGGTTCTGCACGGCCAGGGCACCCTGATCAGGGGGGTGACCACGGCGGCGACGGTTTTCGCCACCGCTGCCGCCGGTATTCTCGTTGGAGCGGGAAGACCGCTTGCCGCGGTGGTGCTGGTGCTGTTGTTGCTGATGATCCTGGAGATTCGCTTCATGCCGGGTCTGCGAATCTTGGATTCCCAGCACTATCGGGGACGCTTCCAGCAGGACGACCAGCCGCCACCGACGTAAGGCTCAGCGTTCTCGCGCGGCTGCAAACAGGACGCCGGGTCATCCGGTGGGGAACTATGTTCTGTTCGGGAGGGAGGACTTGGCATGGAGTCTTTTGCGGGAATGAGGGCTGTCGTCACCGGCGGCGGGTCGGGAATGGGACGCGAGCTAGTGATACAGCTCGCCACCGCGGGATGCTCGGTCGCGACGTGCGACGTCAACGGTGCGGCGGTAGCCGAGACGGCCGCGAGGGCAGAAGCAGCAGCGCCCGCCGGGACGAAGGTAACGACGCACACCTGCGACGTTTCCGACGAATCGCAAGTCCTCGCCTTCCGCGACCAAGTGGTATCCGCTCATGGCGACGTCCTCGAGCTGCTGTTCAACAATGCGGGCATCGGAGGTGGCGGGAGCCTCATCACCGACAGCAGAGAGGACTGGGAGCGGACGTTCGGTGTCGACTTCTGGGGCGTGTACTACTGCACCCGCGCGTTTCTCCAGCACCTGATCGCCGCAGAAGAAGCAGTCCTGGTCAACACGAGCAGTGTCAACGGGTTCTGGGCATCTCTCGGTCCCGGTATGCCTCACACCGCCTACAGCACTGGGAAGTTCGCGGTGAAGGGGCTGTCCGAGGCGCTCATAGAGGACTTCCGGGTCAACGCACCTCACGTCCGGGTGGCCGTCGTGATGCCGGGGCACATCGGAACCGACATCGTCGCGAACTCCCGCCGTTACCTGGGGAGGCCCGAACCTGACGCGCTCACCGAGACCGACCTCGACGAGGTCCGGAGCCAGATCGCCCGCAGGGGCCTACCAGCGGACCAGTTCACGAGCGACCAACTGCGCGAGGCGATGAAGATGCTGGAGGAGGGGTTCCGCGACAACGCGCCACTCGACGCGGCCGGCGCGGCACGCATCATCCTGGACGGCGTACGAGAAGGAAAGTGGCGGATCCTCGTCGGGGAGGACGCCCACCGCCTCGACGAGTCGGTACGAGCCGATCCCGAGGGAGCGTATGACCACAAGGGCGTCGGGATAAGCCCGCTTGCGATGGGATCGAACCTGGCCGCCGATTAGGAGCCGAGTAGAACCGGTCGGATCTAATCGGTTCTGGCGTCTGCTAGTAGCACCCCTTCGACACCCACCACCCGTGCGAGCTTGCCGACTATGCGAGGAAGCGCGTTGTAAGCCTCCTCTTCGTGCAGAAGGCGGGGACCGGACAGCTGGTAGTGCCGCCGCCGGTGCTCCAGGCCGCCACCATCCCCGGCCAGAAGGTTCTGAACCCAGTCGCTGTTCAACCCGTAGCCGACGATCATCGCGAACCCCCCGGGAGCTCCGAACACGAGCACGGGCGTCCGGTACCGCGTCCCGGTTCGCCTTCCGGAGTGCTCGACGATCCCGTGGCCCGGGATTATGCCGGCGTAGCGCCTCTGGATCGGGTTGACAATCCGCCGATTTATGCGGGCCAGCCGCCTGGGCAAGTGCATGACGGGCCTTCCGAGTTGGAAATCAACCGCCCCAACGGAATCTGAGAGTCCAAGCTAGCCCGCTCCTTCCTGGCCCCGCTCCGCGAGCTCCCGGAACTGATCCGGAACCCGGGCGACTTCTGAGAACACGACAGTCGCGTAACCGACCGCCTCACGTCCGAACTTGTCGCGGACCGCATCGACCGACCGGTCGAGCGCCCATCGCGCCGCTCCGGCCGGCGTCCCCGGCCGGAACCTGTCGCTCCCAACCCGAATCGGAATCTCGAGCTGAAGCGACTCTTCACCGACCAGGTTCGAGACAGATACTGCGAGCAGGGTTATCTCCCGCTCGTCGGGATGATCGGCGAGTGCGGCGGCGACCAAGTGGACGCCCACCTCGGTGAGCGTCAGGGTCGACGAGATCGGCCTTGCGAGCGTGATCGAACGGGTCACCGATCGGAGCCGCACGAAACGCACCCGGGCCGTCACCGTTCTACCGGCGCGGCGCGCCGCTCGGAGCCTGCCGGCGACCCGGTCCGCCAGGTAGCCGAGTATCTCTCTCAGCAGCGGGTCCGTGATCCGGCGCCGGCCAACCGCGGCTTGGGCGCCGACCGACTTCGCCGGCCTCGGCCGCTCGACCTGCCGGGGGTCGATGTTGGCGGAGAGTGCAGCAATCTTGGAGCCCGTCGCTCTTCCGAGGACATGCTCGAGGATCGGGCTGTCGGTCGCCGCGAGCTCGCCGATCGTCCGGATCCCGAGCGATGCCAGCCGCTCCCGGGTCACCGCGCCGACTCCCCAGATGAGATCGACCGGTAGCGGATCGAGGAACGCCCGCTCCGCCTCCGGCTCGACCACAACCAATCCGTCGGGTTTGGCGACCTGCGATGCGATTTTGGCCAGATGTTTGGTCCGGGCCACTCCGACCGACAGCGGAAGGCCGAACTCAGCTCTGACTTTCTTTCGGATCGCAGCGGCGATGTCCCCTGGGGACCCGAACAGGTGGACGGCGCCGGCAACGTCGAGGAACGCTTCGTCGATCGAGATCCGTTCGACCAAGGGCGTGAAGTCGTGGAACACGTCGACGACCAGATCCCCCAAGCGCCGGTACTCGGCGAAGTGGCTGCCGACGAACTCCAACCGGGGGCACAGCTGCTTCGCCATCCAGCCGGCCATGCCGGCCCGAACCCCGTCGACCCTGGCTTCGTACGACGCCGCCAGGACCACCCCGCCGCCAACCGCGATCGGCCGCCCGCGAAGCGCCGGATCAAGCAGCTGCTCGACCGACGCGTAGAAGGCATCGAGGTCGGCGTGGAGGATGGTCGCCGTGCCTGCTGGCACACCCCCACGTTACCCGAACATTTGTTCGGTCACCCCAAGGTAGTGATCTCGTTCGGCTAACTGTTTCGGGCGTAGCAGACTGAACCAAGCATGGTCGCCCCTGCCACCGCGCCGCAGGTCGCCGTTCGGCACCGCCTGCCGACTCTCCCTCCGATGCTGTCGTCCTTGCGACCGTCGTGGTCGAAGCCGGCGGCCTTCCGAGCGGTTCGGGCAACGCTCGTCATCCCCAGCATCTTCGCCTTGACCTACGTCGTCATCGACGACATCCAGATGGCCACCTTTGCTGCCTTCGGCGGCTTCGCAACTCTGGTTTTGGCCTCGTTCAACGGGACACGGAGGACCAAGCTCATCGACCATCTGATTCTCGGTGTGGTGGGCTCTGCTCTCTTGGTTATCGGGACCGCGGTCACGTCGAACACCGCGCTGGCGGTCGTCGTCACCATCCCGGTCACATTCGTTGTGCTCTTCGGCGGCATCGCCGGCCCCAACGCCGCCTCAGGGGCGACCGGAGCCCTCCTCGCCTACGTACTGCCCGCGGCTTCTCCAGGAACAGTGAGCATGATCCCCTCCCGCCTGGAGGGTTGGTGGCTGGCCACCGGGGCGGGCACGTTGGCGGTGCTCCTCCTTTCTCCAAGGCCGGCGTCCGACGCGGTAAGGGTCGCGGCCGCGGATTGCTCGGAGGTTCTCGCCAAGTCACTCGATGCCGTCCGGGAGGGCGGGGACACCCGGGGAACGGCCGACCATGCGCTCGCGTCGAAGCACAGACTGATCGGGGTATTCGCCTCGACTCCATTCCGTCCGACGGGTCTGGCGCAGGCGGACCAGGCGCTCGACCATCTCGTCGAGACGCTGGAGTGGGCCACCACCCTGGTCGTCGACCTAATTCGCGAAGGCACCGACCTGACCCCCGCGACCGCGGTCAACCAGGATCTGATCCGTCTTTCGTCGGAGGGCCTCCACCACATAACGGCCCTGCTTCGAGGCGGGACATCCGAATTCGACGTGACCAGATTCGACCGGCCTCTGGACTCGAGCGCGGCGGAGGTCGCCGCGATGGATCGAGACCAACAGTGCGTCGAGCGAGACGTCCACCTGTCGTTTCACGCCCGGATGATCGCGAGTGCAGTTCGCAACGCTGTGGATCAGGCGCAAGGCGCCAGCCGGCTCGTCCGCCGATCAGAGACGCGGATAGCCGACGTCGTCATGTCCGCGGGGGACCGGGCCGCCGGGCAGGCATCTTTACGCTCCGTCTGGTTCTTGAACAGCATCCGGGGTGCCGTCGCGCTGGCCGCGGCAGTAGCGATCGCGGATCTTGTGCACCTCCAGCACGGATTCTGGGTCGTGCTCGGAACCCTCTCGGTTCTTCGCACCAATGCTGCCGCTACCGGGTCCACCGCGCTGCGAGCGATATTGGGAACCGCCATAGGTTTCTTTATCGGGGGAGGACTGATAATCGGCATCGGTACCCACACCGCTGCGCTTTGGGCCGCGCTTCCCATTGCGATTCTGATCGCGGCCTACACACCGGGAACCGCGCCGTTCGCAGTCGGTCAGGCTGCGTTCACGGTAACGATCAGCGTCCTCTACAACATTCTCGTTCCGGTGGGGTGGAAGGTCGGAGTCCTCAGAATCGAGGACGTCGCGATCGGCGCGGGGGTGAGCGCTGCCATTGGCCTTCTGTTCTGGCCGAGGGGCGCCACTGCGACGCTTGCGAACGACCTTGCCGAATCGTTCCATCTCGGAGGGCTCTATCTGGTCCAATCGACCGCATGGGCGGTCGGATCCCGAACCACTCACCCCGACGCTCGGTCGCGAAGCGCGACCGCCGCTGTCAGACTGGATGACGCACTGCGGGGCTTTCTGGCCGAGCAGGGCACCAAGAGGGTCCGGAAAGAGCACGTGTGGCGCATGATCGGATCGACACTGTGCCTGCGCCTGACCTCCCAGTCATTGGCCGACCTTCCACCACCGCCCGATTCCATCGACGAGACCCGCCACGCTCTTGTCGGAGAGGCCACCTGGCTGGCCGAGCGTTGCGACTACATAGCCGACCGGTTAAGGACGCCGTCGCACGCCGGCGCCGAGGATTCGTCAAGCGCTCTTGGAATTGAGATGGCCCCACTGCACCCCGACTCCGGCTACCTGCTATGGGTGCACGAGCACATCGAGCACATGCGGCGCCGGCTGGTCGACCTCGTGGAGCCGGTCGAAGCCGTGGTCGCTGCGAGAGCCCTCCCGTGGTGGCGGTGACCAAGACCCTGTACATGCTGCGTCATGCCAAGTCGGACTGGTCCGATGGCCGGCTGGCCGATCACGACCGTCCCTTGGCCCCTCGCGGCGAAAGGGACACCAGGCGGATGGGATCGTTCATCGCGCAAATTCGCCCGCGGCCCTCGTTGGTCCTGTGCTCTTCAGCCAAGCGGGCCCGCCAGACTTGGACCGAGATCGCCGCGGCGCTCGATGAGCCGATCGAGCTGCACGTGGAGGAGGACCTCTACGGAGCGAGCGACGTCGACCTTCTGGCCCGGGTCGGCCGCCTTCCCGAGAGCGTTGACTCCGCAGTCCTTGTCGGACATAACCCGGGGATGCAAGACCTGGCGATCGAGCTGGCCGGCGGCGGGGATGAGGACGCCATGCGGCGGTTGGCCGAGAAGTTTCCCACCTGCGCACTCGCCAGCCTGACCGTGGAAGGCGCGTGGAAGGATGTCGTACCTGGTTCCTGTCGCTTGAAGTTGCTCGTGACTTCGAAGCAGCTGCCCGACTGATCCGCTCAGGCGGGGTCGACGATGCGGCAGGGTATGTCGGCGTCCTCGTCGAGGTGCCAGCTGGCACAGATGCGGTGATAGCCGTCCGCCACGATCAGGGCCACGTCCTTCTCACCGTTGCCGCGCACCAAGAGGATAGGAGAGAGGGCAATCCCGGACTTGACCTTGGCGAGATCCTTGGCGACGTGGACGTTGTCAGGGGGGAGCATCTCGAGGCGACTGGCCCTGAGAAGATCCTTTGCCTTGCGGTGCATGGTCGGTGCCGACTTCAACGCCGCCACCATTTCGTCGACCGCTGAGTCGGCGAACAGCAGGCTCAGGTAGTCGGAGGCGGCGGGGAAGTCGTGCTCGTCCGGCTCCGATTTCCAGTGCTCTTTGCTCATCGCCTCCAGCCTGCCCGGTTCAGGCAGTGGCCGGCGACTGTCCCAGGTTCTTGAAGCTTGGCAGGCCCAGCGGGAAGCGCTTGTTGCCGGCCGGGTCCTCCGGCTTGCAGGCCGCCACCGGGTAGCCGGGTTCGTATCCCTCCGGCTGTGCACACGGCGCGTTATCGGCAGCAGGTGGGGCCCATTCGGCTGGCGGAGCCCACTCGGCCTGCTGCCATTCCCCTTCGGGTGCGACATCCTCGGCATCATCCTCGGGGCGTGGGACAGGCCGGTGCGCCCGGCCCTTCCTGGTCTTCTCCAACTCCTCCATCCGCTGCCGGCGCTCCTCCTCGTACTGGGCGGTGCGGAAGTCGGTGAGGAACGACATCAGAAGCCCGGAGTTGACGTTCTCCCCCGCCGGATCCAGCTGTGACTCATCTTGCGGTTCGACTTCGGGCACGCCCGGCTGCGCAGCCACCGCCCAATCTCCAGCGCCGGTGAAGCCGAAATCGCCGGATGGTTCGTCGTTCAGATACACGCGTTCAGCACCCCGGTAGAGTCAACCTCGCCACTGAATCGACGAGGGGTGGTTGGATCACCTTAGATAGATCGCATTCGGGATCACCAGCGTTAACGCGGCTCTTCGTAAATTTCGTGTAGGCGGCCATCAATCGGCAAATTCGGTCATTAACGGCCGAAGCTCTCAGGCGTCGACCAGCGACCTGGCCTTGTGATGGTGGGCCTCGAGATAGCGGCGGGTCATGAGCAGTGCGGCAATTCCGTCCCCGACTGCCGAGCCGAGTTGCTTGGTCGAACCAGCACGCACGTCGCCAGCCGCGAACACACCAGGCATCGACGTCTCCATCGTGGGACTCGTCACGAGAAAGCCGCCCGAATCGCGTTCGATCTCGTTGCCCAGGAATTCTGAGTTCGGCTTGAGGCCAATGAAAACGAACGCGGCCGCCGCCGGAAATCGACGCGTGTCGCCGGACGCACGATCGCGCGCCACCACGGCTGCGAACCGTCCTCGCTCCCCCTCGAGCTCCACGATGTCCATCCCGGTGTGAACCGTGAATTGCGGATCGGACTTCACCCGTTCCTGCAGGATCGGCGTCGCCGAGATGTTCGACCTGGTAAGTACCCGCACCCGCTTGGCGAACTCGGAAAGGTGGAGTCCCTCCTCGAGCGCCGAGTTGCCGCCTCCGATGACCACGACTTCGTCGGCACCCTTGTAGAACGGCCCGTCGCAAGTCGCGCAGAAGTGCACGCCTGCACCAAGCAACTCGTCCTCTCCGGGGACGTCCAGCCGGCGGTACGCGGAACCGGTTGCGATGATCACCGCGTGCGAGGTCAACTCCTGTCCTGAGCTCAGCGACGTCACCAGATCATCCGCGTCGTGACGGACTCCTATGACCGATACCGCGGATAGCAGCTCGACCCCGTATCTCCGCGCCTGCGCCACGAAACGATCCGCCAGCTCGCCGCCGGATATTCCGTCCGGAAAGCCCGGATAGTTGTCGATCCGGTCGCTTATCCCGGCCTGGCCTCCGAGTGCGCTCCCGTCGACCACGATCGCGTCGATGCCCTCGCGCGCGGCGTAGATCGCCGCGGCCAAACCCGCGGGACCTCCGCCGACGATGACCAGGTCGTAGGCGGCGCGCTCAGCTTGAAGTGGCAGCCCGATTCGCCTTGCAAGAGCCTCGTCGCTCGGGTTCACGTCGTGGGTTCCGTCGGGGTAGACCACGGTCGGGATGATCTGCCCGCCGTCCTGAAGTTCCTTGAGCCGCTCGACCGCCTCGGGGTGCTCATCGACGTCGACGTTCTCGTATTTGATCCGGTGCCCCGCGAGGAACTTCTTCACCCTCTTGCAGTGCGGGCACCATGCCGCGCCGTAGACGCTCATCATTGGGCCAGTTTCTTCAGGGCCAGCATCTGGTGGGCCAGAATCAGCGGAAGCCATCCCCGCCGAGCCTATTCCAGTGCGTTATGCGACCCCGTAGCGCTCGGCGTACTCGGAGAACCTTTCAGCTATCTCCTCCCGCGCACTCTTTATACCATCACGGTCTGGTCAACAGGCTAGGTACCGGGGTTGCGGCGGCTCCTTCCGTTCAAAGGGGGTACCCGGCTCGCGAAGTAAAGCAGCAGCCCTGCCGCCACCAAGGCGAGCGAACCGAGGGCCAACCAACGTGAGTCGAAGCCGGTGAAGGCCAGCGATCCGTTGTGACCCGTAGCAGCGGTCGGGCGGCCATGTGACGGTTCGCTTGAACCGGTGAGACCGGCACCCCCCGTCGTCGTGCCGGGAGGGTTGGTGGTTGCGACCGTGGTGGGTGGCTCGGTCGTGGTCGTCTGAACAGTGGTGGTCGTTTGAACGGACGTCGTGGTCGTGCAGCCGGTGTGTGCCGGGTTGCTCTGGCCGATGCCGTGATTTCGGTCGCATTCATAGCCGGCATTGTGGTCGCTGCCTCCGGGCTGCTGCCCAGGGGGAGTCTTGTTGTCGGCTTTGCCCACGCAGCCGGCGCAAGGTTTGCCAACTGACCTGCCGTTGCCATTGCCGTTCAGCGACGGGCTTCCGTCACGAGTGGATATGTAGACCTTTGGATTCCCGGGCGAACCGGGGTTGGCTCCGTTACCAGTCAGGTCTGCGTTCGAATACGGCTGAGGCTGGTTATTGCTCGCTTGGGTCGTACCTGCTTGTGGAGCGGTCGTGGTGCTGTCACGCCCATGCCCATTCGATTGGCCGTTCGCCGTGGCGGTGTGATGCCCTTCCGCGGAAGCGATCGAGGCACCAGTGAACGAAAACGCGGCGAATACGACAAAGATAAGGGCCAAAGCCCTCAAGTTCCTTTTCATTCGAAATCGCCCTTCTGGCACGCCCGGGAAGCGCGCCAATATCTACGGTCGCGCGCCAGCTGCAATAGGACCAGTGACTGTGTCCATTAGTCGAAATGACTTTGTCACTAGGCCTCATTACGAACGAATGAGTTCGCTCACATGTCCGCGATTTGCGCGGAACCGGCGTTAGTCTCTGACGCGCAATACCGCCCTAAGCGGTCAGGTGCTCCTCCGTAACCTCGCCCCCGACGACATCGATGGCCAGTGCCGGCATGGAGGTATTTCCCCGCAGGCGGACGTCGTAACTCCCTGCTTGAAGGCCGAAAAACAGGGCTGCGTATACTTCGCGACCGTCCCTATTGCCGCGACGTCGCCGGATCGCGGTGTGCTGACCGTTCCATTCCGACGCGTGCGGTTTGATCTCCAACTCAGCGCCGTCGTGCACCCCTTTTGTATAAATCACGGCGGCACCGATTTGCTCGCCTAGCTCGAGAACCGCAGGACCGCTACCTCGCGCCGGTTCAGGGTCCGACATCTTCGATCTATCCGGTCAGAGCGTCGGCAGTGTGCGCGTTGTAACCGCTGTGCGGCGTTCCGAGATAGGGGAACGCCGGTAGGTAGTTCTCGGTGTTGTTGGCGCGGACGTCGTTGGGCCCGGTTATCAACCCGAACTGCAGGCCACCGGCGCCGGGCACCAGCTTGATCACGCCGTCCGGGACGAAGCTGCCATCGACAAGAGGGATGCTCGCCCCGGCAACTGCTCGCAGCTCGATGGTCGCAACATCGTCGAAGACCCGCCGGCCGTTGGGGAACCCAGCCAGGTCGCCCCCGAGCACCCCGAGGCAACTCGGATTGTGGATCGTCGGTGGGATCGCCATGTTCAGCCGCAACAGGTCCGCCTGGGTCGCACCGGTGAAAGTCTGAAAGTTGGGCACGATCCCGCCTGGGATGCCGGTCATCAGGATCGCGGCGAGGTCGAGGCGAGGCTTTTTGTAGGCACCCAGGTTCGGAAACACCCCGGGGTACAGGGAGGGCAGCAGGGCAGCGAGGCCCGGGCTGGTCACGAACTCGGCAAACTGAGCGTCGTTGCTCGGCGGTTGCGTGTTCCAGTAGTCCTTCTTCGCCAAGGGAATCAGCAACTCGTTCACCAGCGGATTCCCCAGTCTGGACACCTGCCGGAACGGACCCGCATTGAAGAAGGTGCCGCTGTCCTCGTCTATCCCGCGGATCTTCTGCCGGCTCGCGGTCGTCCAAACGCCGATGGCCGCTCTGGGATCAGCCGGCCCGGAAGGCTTCGCGCCGTCGTGTGTGAGCCGACGGATAGGAACCTGGATCGCGAGCGAGTGGACGTTAACCATGTCGGTTGAGTTCACGCCGGGCATCGCGGCGAGGGAGCTAAGGGCGTGGGCCGCTTCGAAAGGCCGGATGTCCCCAAGATCGAAGACGGCCCCCAGATCTACGTAGAAGCCTTCTGCGCGTTGGCCGGCGAACACGTTGAGGCCGGTGACCGACTTGTTGTGCGCGAGCGCGGCCGTCACCAGCGCCGGATAATCGGGTGTTGAAAGAGGCCCGATGTTGCACGGAGGTACGAGAAGGTGACTGCCGAGCACCCTGGCTTCACCGTGCCGTACCTCGGTGAGGGTGAACGTCTGCGGACGACTCCAAGCCGCGCTCGGCAGGGAAGTGATCGGACCTGTGTTGTAAAGAAAGAAGCTCGACGCGGCGGGAGTGAGGTCAGTGTCGAAACGGAACTCGTAGGTGATGTCCGCGTCACCGTCGCCGTCGTTGTCGACGTGGATCGCATACAGCACGTCGTCCCCGAACTCGAAGAAGTTCGGCCCACCATCGGGTCCCTCGAGGGGAATGTAGTTCGCGATGAGTGTCACTGTGTCGGGAACGTCTGGGCTGACGAACGCGTACAGGTCGGTGCTGTCCGCAACAGGATCCTTCGAGATCTCAGGTGCTTCACGATGCGATGACATCGGTGTGTTCTCCTTACTTGAGCGGTTCGTTGCTCGAGCGCTTGGTTGCACTCATGAGCGCCAATGAGCCAGTGCTAGTGAGCTCTCAACGAGAGGCTCGGTACAGGCGGGCTGCCAGCCCCGGGTCCTTGAGGATCACCTGGCGCTCGCCTTCGTAGAAGCTGATCTCACCCGATCGGAGATCGGTGATGTGGGCCACAAATGGCCCGGTGAGCTCGCCTGCGGCCGCCTCACCCTCGCTTGCCGCCCCCTCGATCTCGGGGGCCTCGGCGGGTGCCGCCTCGAGTATCGAGCCGAGACCGGGTACCGCGGTAGCCACGCTGCCCGCAGCTAGTACAAGTGAGCTCTTGGTCAAGAACGATCGTCTGCTTAGACCTGGCATGCTCCCCTTCTCCCACGTTCGCTGCTCGTCACTTGTTCGGTGCCACCTCAGTTCTGGATGAAGATCAGGTCGGGCGTTCCCCCTGGATCAGTGCCGCCGTGCTCGGAGCGGTTCGACCGCCTTGCTGTTCGGCCGTCACCATGAGCCGGGACACTCCCGGCTCAACACGAAACGCGACGAGGCGAGGGGCGGAGCCGAGCAAACCGAGCGAAACGATCTGCCCGTTCGAAAGTCCCCACATCTGGTAGGTGTGCCGCGCGTCGATCCGGGGAAGGTCGCTCCTGACCCAGTACGCGTTGCCGTCGGGCTGGATGACGACCTGCGCGTTGAGTCGCCCGTCCGCCGACGCGAGCAGGACAGTCGTGTGGTTCGGATCGAGCGCCGCGGCCGCGGCGGCCTGCTGGAGCCCGCCGGCGCTCACTGCGTTGCGAAGGTTGTCGACGCGGTGTTGCAACCGGATGGTCGACACGCCGAGCAGCCCGATGATGACAGCGGCCGCTGCGACCATCGCGGCGATCACCGGCAGGGACGTCTGGCTTCTCTGCCTGAACTGGAGCACCTTCGGCGCCTTCATCGGCGACGGCGCTCTTTCCACTTGACTTCGTTCGAATGCGAGCTCCGAAGCCAGGCGATCCCATACGTCCGGTGGAGCATCACCGCCCAGGTTCCCGAGCAGAGCCGCGGTCTCCCGGTACCCGGAGATCTCTGCTCGGCATCGCGGGCATTCCGAGAGGTGCTCTTCGATGACCGCGGCTTCGCCGGGATCAACTGCGTCCAGGGCGTAGGCCCCGAGCAGCGACTGGACCTCGCCATGGGTCATCACGGTTCTGCTCCGGTCGGGTTGACGCCAGACAGGCTGACCTGGAGTCGGCGGAGGCCTGCACGTATGCGGCTCTTCACGGTTCCCTCGGGCTCGCCCAGCAATGTCGCTACTTCTCGGTAAGTGTGCCCGCCGAAGTAGGCGAGCTCGATAGGACGGCGCTCGTCGACGGGGAGCTCACCGAGCGCGGTCTTGACGTGCTCGGCGAGGGTGAGGTCCCACACCTCCAGCTCTAGGTCGTAGCCCGACGTTGCGGTCCGGCGGGCGTCTTGCTCCTCCCTCCTGCGGCGCGAGGTTTCGGATCGGACCTGGTCGACGGCCCGCCCGTGCGCGTCTGCGAGAAGGAATGACCGCAGGGATCCCTTCTCGGGATCGAAGCGCTCCGGTTCGTGCCAGATCCGCACGAACACTTCTTGGACGACTTCTTCTGCCCGGGCGTCGTCGTTCAGCACTCTTCGCGCCAGCCCGTATACCGCCCCCCCGTGGCGGCGGTAGACCTCGGCGAGGGCGTCTTCCCTCCAGCGTGCAATAGCGACGATGAGTGCGGCATCCCCAGCATCGTGCACCTCCGATCTGGCCACTGAATTCAAACGTTACGAGTGGAAAAGGGGTTGCGAGTGAAGTTCGGGCCGAAAGTGCAGCGCGCCGGTGCCCGCCCCCCGTGGGGCGGGCACGACGTCGTTTTGAGACTCTCGGTCACGCTGCCTGTGGCTCGGCCATCCCGGCACTAGTCCACGACCGCTTCGGGCTGTACTGATAGTTGGTGATCAGGCTGACCGCGAGGACAGCCGCTCCGGCGACGATGTAGAACACGGTCAGTCCGGTGTCGGAGTTGTTGAAGTTCAGCGCGAACGGGGAAACGACCAGAAGCGTCGCCGCGAGGTAGTCGCCAGCCGAGTGCACGGTAAACGGGAGCACCTTGAACACTCCCAGCGGGTAGCGGGTCAGCATGCTCACCACGAGCACGACCGCTCCGATGACGACGCCGGCTCCGACGGCCTTCCCCGAACCGCCGGCGACGGCGGCGACGATGATCAACGCGGCGGCGACTGCGTAGTCGGCGATGGCATGGAACCAGGCTGGGAGTAGGCGGAAAATCGACATCGTGGACCTCTCTGATCGGGGTGCGTTAGCTGCCTGTATTCGGAGACCGCCAAGGATCTGGATGACTCGTGGGTTGGTACAGTCCGTTAGCCCAGCTAACCCCAGGGGGAACAGATAGGAATGCCCACGCGACTCCAGCAGGCCGCAGTGCTCGACCTCCAGACCCACGGCCAGGATCTGCCGTGGCTGCTCTCCTACTGGGCGGATCGTCGCCCTGACCATCCGGCGTTGATCTGGGACCCCCCAGGAGGCCCGGTACGGCAGTGGACCTACCGGGAGATGCACGACCAGGTGTGGCGCTTCGCGGCCGGCCTCGAACGCCGGGGCATCACCAAAGGCGACCGGGTCCTGATCCACGCCGACAACAGTCCGGAGTTCGTGATCTCCTGGCTCGCCTGCACAGTCGCGGGCGCGGTGGCCGTCACAACCAACACCAAGTCGGTCGCCGCGGAGATCCGCTTCTTCATCGAGAAGGCCGATTGCGTGGCGGCCGTCACCGAACCCGCTTACGCATCATTGGTTGCCGAGGCTGGTCCCGGCCTGAAGTGGATGGTCGTTACCGGCGACCCAGTAACTGATGACCGGGCCGACGACCGGTTCGACTCGATCTTCGCCGAGGAGCCGTTTACCGGTCGGGCACCGGAGCCGATGCTTCCGTTCGGGATCATGTTCACGTCCGGTACTACGAATCGCCCGAAGGCCGTGGTGCACACGCATGCCAACGCGATCTGGGCGAGCAGGCTGGGGTCGCGCAACATCGACATCGGCCCGGACGACCGGTACCTCATCTACCTCCCCTTTTTCCATGTGAATGCCCAGAGTTGGTCGTTCTTCTCGGTGCTCGGCGTCGGTGCCACCGCGGTCCTGATGCCGAAGTGGTCCACGAGTCGCTTCTGGGAAGTGGTCGCCCGGCAGCGGATCACCCACATATCGCTTATGCCGTTCTGCATACCTGCACTCGCATCGCCCGACCGGCCCGCCGAGACCGACCTGCGCGTTGGAGTGTTCGGCGCGATCGTCCCGGACTGGGACCGCCAGTTCGGCCTGTCGGTCTACGCCGCCTACGGCATGACGGAGACGGTTACCCACGCAATAAACGGCAAGCCGTCCGAGCCGAACCTGCCGGGCACGATGGGCCGGGTCGCCCACGGTTACGAGATCGCAGTAGTGGACAAAGACACCGGCAGGCTGTGCTCCGAGGGCGAGCCCGGTGAGCTCTGGCTCCGCGGTACGAGAGGCATTCAGCTCTTCCTGGAGTACTTCGACAACCAGGAGGCCAACGACGCCGCCTTCGAGGACGGGTGGTTCAAGACAGGGGACATCGTTGTCCAGGGCCCCGGCGGGAACGTCTTCTATCGCGAGCGGGACAAGGACCTGTTGAAGGTCGGCGGCGAAAACGTCTCCGCCCGCCAGGTGGAAGAAACCGTCGGCCGGGTTCCCGGTGTCGGCCAGGTGGCAGTCGTCGGCAAGCAGCACGACTTTCTCAGCCAGGTAGTGGTCGCGTTCGTGATCAAGGCTCCAGGGGCACCCGACGATGCGGTTCTGGAGCAGCAAGTAATCGCCGCCTGCGAGGAGAGCCTTGCGGACTTCAAGGTTCCCCGGGCGGTCTACTTCGTGAACGAGTTCCCTACCGGGACGCTGGACAAGCTCCTCAAGAACAAGCTGCGGGAGATCGCCGACGAGCAGCCGGCCGTGTAGCCCGGCGGTCCCAGTGGGAATAGCCTGGGGAGCATGAACGCGGAACAGTTCGACAAGGTCAAGAGCGCCGACGGGTTCATCGCGGCGCTCGATCAGAGCGGCGGGAGCACGCCGAAGGCGCTCGATCTGTACGGAATCCCCGAGGACTCCTACTCGGGCGACGCGGAGATGTTCGAGCTGATGCACGAGATGCGGACGCGGATCATCACCAGCCCGGCATTCAACGGCGACCGGATCCTTGGGGCGATCCTCTTCGAGAGGACAATGGACTCCGACATCGAGGGGCGAGGGTCGGCCGACTACCTGTGGTCGGTGAAGCGGGTGGTCCCGTTCGTCAAAGTCGACAAGGGGCTGGCGGACGAAGTGGACGGCGTGCAGGTGATGAAGCCGATTCCCGACCTCGAGCCGCTGCTAGCTCGCGCGGTTCAGAAGGGCGTGTTCGGGACAAAGATGCGGTCGTTTATCAAGCTCGCCGACGACGCGGGCATCAAGTCCATCGTCGACCAGCAATTCGAGCTCGCCCGGGTGATACTGAACGCGGGTCTGGTCCCGATCATCGAACCGGAGGTCGACATCCGCAGCCCCCAGAAGGCGGAAGCGGAGCAGCTGCTGAAGGCTCGAATCCTCGAGCAGCTCGAAGGATTGGTTCCGGACCAGCAGGTGATGCTGAAACTTTCGATACCGGACGTTGACGACTTCTACTCCGACTTCGTCGCCCACCCCAAGGTCCTGCGCGTCGTCGCTCTCTCCGGTGGTTACACGCGGGAGGAGGCCGACGCCAGGCTGACTCGCAACCACGGTGTGATCGCCAGCTTCTCTCGCGCCCTCACCGAAGGCCTCACGGCGCAGCAATCGGACGCCGAGTTCAACGCGACCCTCGACACCTCGATTCAGAGCATCTTCGAGGCCTCGAGAACCTAGCCCTCGAGCGCTCGTAGACTTCGAGACGTGTCAGAACCAGATCCTCATCCAAGGCCAAAGCCGAGTCTCGGAGCGGCCAGGTCGAACTGGAGCACCTACGAAGCACCCTTCGCCACGAAGCTGCGCATGGCCATCCAGAACAACCTGACCAAGATCCGAAATCGCCAGGACTGCTGCGGGAATTACGGCCAGCCAGGCTGTTGAGTGCAGGCACCTTCGCCCGGTCCGGGCGAATCCGACAGCCACGACCACGACCATAACCATCACGATGACAACCACAGGCACAACCACGGGACTGGCGATCCTGGATGAGAATGTCCGGCCGTGCACGGCTGGGACTACTTCTGGCTCGTCCTCGCCGGCATAGGCGGAGGCCTCACCGGTAGCGTCGCGGGACTGGCCTCGGTGGTCAGTTACCCGGCCTTGCTCGCAGTCGGCCTGCCACCGGTGAGCGCGAACGTGTCCAACACGGTGGCGCTTGTCTTCAGCACTGTCGGATCGGTGGCAGGTTCCCGCCCCGAGTTGACCGGGCAGCGAGCCAGGGCCCGGCGTCTAGCGGTCAGCGCATTGCTCGGCGGCGCCGTCGGTGCGACACTCCTCCTTCTCACGCCGTCGGATCAGTTCGCCAAGGTCGTGCCGTGGCTGATCGGAGCAGCTTCGCTAGCCGTTCTTCTCCCTCGATCTAGACACGACCTCCCGACGGTTGCTGATACATCGGCATGGGAGCTCAGCCTGACGGTCTTCGTCATTGCCATCTACGGCGGGTACTTCGGCGCCGCGGCGGGAGTCCTCCTGCTGGCCGGCCTCATGATCATGACCGGCGAGAGCCTTCCGCGTAGCAATGCCATGAAGAACCTGCTCCTCGGTTTGGCCAACGCCATCGCAGCTGTGGCGTTCGCAGTGTTCGGACCCGTGCACTGGCTGGCCGTTCTGCCTCTGGCCGCCGGATTCCTGATAGGCGGCAGGACCGGCCCGGTTGTCGTCCGCCATGCCCCCACTGCGCTTCTCCGGATCCTCATCTCTCTTGCCGGTTTAGGGCTGGCCGTGCACCTCGGCCTCGATGCGTACAACTGATGCCGGTGGATCCGGACTGCAATAATCCGTGCAGGAAGGGAGGACGGGGGGATGACAGAACAAAGAGAAGCACTGATCAAAGCGTCAACCGGTATCGGATTCGTGGTGCTCACTGGGATACCGGAGTCGGCCCCGGCATGAAGACCATCCGCGAGGAGTCGCACTACGACCATTCTCCCCAAGACGTGTTCGCTCTGATTTCGACCGGTGCCTTCCAACTGGAGATCATCTCGCATATCGGCGGCAAGGATGGTGAGGTGGTCGAACAGACGGTGTCGCCCGACGGCGGAGTGAAAGTGGTTACGCGACAGCGCACCGGCATCGAGCTACCCGGGTTCGCCAAGCGCCTGATCCCGGCCAACACCACCGTCACGCAGACTTACGAATGGAGACCTCCCGCCGAAGACGGATCGCGTAAAGGAACATGGACCGCGGACATCAAGGGGGCTCCCATCTCGATGGGCGGGCCGACCGAGTTGCGGGCGGCAGAGTCGGGTGCTGTCCACGTGTTCGAAGGCGAAGTGAGGGCGTCCGTTCCTCTGGT
Source organism: Acidimicrobiales bacterium (assembly GCA_036378675.1). NCBI lineage: Bacteria > Bacillati > Actinomycetota > Acidimicrobiia > Acidimicrobiales > Acidimicrobiales bacterium. Next base: position 141,719 of record DASUWA010000013.1, on the reverse strand, counting down.
GGGCGGGAAGCTGGAGTCGTTCGCCCTAGACAACTTTCACCGCGAGCTCGAACGCACCGCTCAGTTCACCGCCGACCGGCTGGCGGGAAGCCGGGGCTGAATCGATCAGCTTGGCTGGCTGAAAAGGACCCGGCGCCAGATATCGGTCAGCGTCGCTGCCGCCATCTCGACCGAGACGCCGAGACCACGTCCGATCGTTTCGAAGAAGTATCGCTCGGTCATCCACACCAAAGCGCGGGCCGTCTCTTCTCTGTTGGGCAGGGAGATCCGGCCGCGGCGAGCGAGATCGTTCAGTCGCTGCTCGACCGGCCCGAGGAAAGATTCCACCAACTGCCGCCAGGCGAACTGGACCCGGCTACCGGTCGTCGCTGCATCGAAGATCCCCCGGACCAAGCCGTTGTGCCGGGCCCACACCTCGGCCAGCGCGGTCATGGCGGTCAGGACCCCCTCGTCGGGATCGACGTCGAAGGACAGCCAGAGATCGGCGGCCTGGTTGAACTCGACGCCGATGATGTCGATCCAGGCGAGAAGCACGGACTCCAAATCGGGGAAGTAACGGTAGAAGGCGGTGCGAGTGAGGCCGGCCGTTTTCATGACGTCCTCGATGCGGACTTCCTCGTAGGAACCGGCCTGGAGAAGAGCCTCGAGCGCATCCATGATCGCCCGCCTGGTCGCCTCCCGCTTCACCCGGCGAGGCGTCCACGTCCCCTCGATATCGGCAATCGCCACTTGACGCACTCTACTGGCCATGGCAAACTGTGACACGGCGTCACTGTTTCAGGTTCGGGCGAAGCTGGGACGGCCGGAGGGAGGAAACTCAAATGTCAGACCGTTACGACGGGGCCGCGACCCATGGCGCTCCCGCGATCGAGACGACCGTTGCGGACGCAGCTCAGGCGTGGAGCGTCGAGTCTCCAAGCACGTCCGTGTTGGACTTCAACTACACCCATGGACGCGACCAGTTGTTGAGGCTTTACGACAAGGGCACCCGCCGGCAGTGGATCGGGTCCGACCGCCTCGACTGGGATCTGGATGTCGACCCGAGCCGCCCGATCGGGATGCCCGACGAGGCCCACCCCCTTTTCGGTTCGCCGTGGTGGGACAAATTCGACCGGAAGGAAAAAGACCTCGCTCATCGCGAGTTCGAGGCGTGGCGGCTGAGCCAGTTCATGCACGGAGAGCAGGGCGCACTGATCTCGGTCGCCAAAATCGTGCAGACCGTTCCGAATATCGATTCGAAGTTCTACGCGGCGACCCAGACGATCGACGAGGCCCGGCACGTCGAGGTCTATAGCAGGTACCTGCACGAGAAGATCGGGCTGGTCTATCCGATCAACGGCAACCTGGCGAGCCTTCTTCACGACACTGTCGGAGACCGCCGATGGGACATCACCTACCTGGGCATGCAGGTTCTGATCGAAGGCCTGGCGCTCGCGTCGTTCGGGCTGATCCGGAACATGGCCTCCGAACCTCTCGCGAAGGCGATCAACGCCTACGTGATGCAGGACGAGGCTCGCCACGTGATGTTCGGTCGCCTCGCGTTGCGCGACTACTACCCGCAGCTCACGGATGCGGAAAGGACCGAGCGAGAAGAGTTCTGCGTGGACGCCTGCTACCGCATGCGGGACCGGTTCATGGCCGAGGAGGTTTGGGAACGTCTCGACCTGCCACCCGATGCGACCAAGTGGGTGGACGAGAGCGAGCTGTTCCGTCAATTCCGGGTGTACCTGTTCACTCGGATCGTGCCTGTGATCAAGGACATCGGTCTGTGGGGACCCAAGATCCGCGAGGCGTTCGAGGATATGGGGGTCATCGGCTTCGCCGAGTCGGACATCGACGCCGAGATGGCAAGCGACGAAGCGGCGGCAGAAGAGTTCGACCGCCACCATTTGGAGCACGTCCAGGCCGTCGCGACCGGCTCATAATCTCCGGAGCCCGAGGCACGGTTCACCGGCGGTAGGGCACCGTCGCTCGAATAGTGCCATCATGGGCTGGTGAATGAGGCCGGGCCGTCGGCGGACGACACTTCCGGACAAGAGGAAGACGTAAGCGGCCGGGTCGAACAGCGGGTCCTTCGTTCGGATGCCGCCATGCGGCGTTCCGTGGAGGAATCGAAGCGCGCTGATGCTGCCCTTAGCCGTGCAGCTGCGGCGCGCGACAGGGCCGAGGCCGCCCGGGAACGCGTCGAAGCGGCACACGGGCAGGCGGACAGGGTGCTGGAGGGGATAGAGGCGCGTCGCTTGAGAGAAGCGGCTGAGCGCGACCGCTCAGCCGACCACCGAGAAGCGGAAGCCGACGAACGCGACCGCATTGCCGATCACCGAGAAGCCGCCGCCGACGAGCGAGAGCGCATCGCTGACCGCCGCGAAGCCGCCGCCGACGGGCGCGAGCGCGTCTCGGACGACCGGGAGTCCGAAGCCGATGAGCGCGAGGACCTGCTGCTCGAGCGCGAGTCCGCGGTCTCCAGTCAAGAACGATGTTTGAAGCGGGCAAGGCACGATTGGGAGGCGCGAACCGCCGAGCGTGAGACGATTTGGCAGCAACGGGAAGCCCAAGCCGACCAGCGTGAGCTGACCAACGAGATGAGGCGGTCGGAAGCAGACATGGGCGATGCAACCCGCCCGGAGACGTCCCTGACCGGGTTCCGGGCCAACGGCGCCGAACGTGCCGTCTACCTCCGCTTCTTGGCGTCCGAACTCGCCGAACAGGTCGCAGACGAGGCCGAACAGTACGCCAGCTACCTGGCAAAGGCCGCCGAACGAGGGGACCGTGAGCGCCGGCTGGCTATCGCAAGAGTCGAACGGGAGATAGCCCGCATCGAGCGCCAGAATGCCGTGAGGTTGCGGGACCTCAGCTCACCATTTGTTCTGGTGGAGCATCTCCCGAGGCTACCTCTCACCGACCCGGGCGCGAGGTCCTCACACTCGGCACAGTAGGTTGCGGGAATGCGATTCGGGATCTGGGCGTCGCCATTACAACCCTGGGAAGAGTCCCTCGATTTGGTACAGCATTGCGAGGCAACCGGATGGGACACGGTTTACTTCGCTGATCACTTCATGCCGAACGGTCCGGGACCGGAAGCGCTCGATGGTGACACTCTCGAGTGCTGGTCGATCATGGCGGCCCTGGCCGCGCAAGTGCCTCGCATGCGACTGGCGTCGCTCGTCACGAGCGTCACCTACCGCCACCCCGCCGTTCTGGCGAACATCGCCGCGGCGGTCGACCGGATCAGCCGTGGCCGGCTCACCCTCGGGATCGGAGCCGGGTGGCAGGAGAACGAGCACGCCGCGTACGGCATCGAGCTCGGGACGATTCCGGAACGCATGGACCGATTCGAGGAGGCCGTCGAGGTAATCATTTCTCTGCTCCGCGAACCCCGCACAACGTTCGCCGGCAAGTACTTCCAGCTGACCAGCGCAACCAACCAGCCCGCACCAACCCAGGAGCGCCTGCCCATCCTCATCGGAGGTGGCGGGGAGAAGCGCACCCTCCGCATAGCCGCCCGACGCGCTGACGAGTGGAACACATGGTCCACGCCTGACGTACTCGCTCACAAGGTTGGCGTCCTGCGAAGCTACTGCGACCAACTCGGCCGTGATCCGGCGGAGATCTCGGTTTCGACTCAGGCTCTTTTGTATCTGTCCCAGGACGACTCGTGGCTGGCAACCAAGAGGTCTCTCGACGGGGCCCAGCCAGTCATCGTCGGGACTCCACAGGAGGTCGTCGAGAGGGTGTCGCGTTACGCCGATGCGGGCGCGGAAGAACTCATCGTCCCCGCCTTCAACCTTGGGCGGACGAGCCGCGCCAAGGACACGTGCGACCTGTTCATCAACGAGGTCGCATCCCATTTCCGCTCCTGAGACCGGGGTGAGTTGAGCCCGAGCCGGGCACAGCTTCCGATCAGGCCCGCCGAGCTGCTCGCGCTATAACATGCATTGACTTCTCGCTGCGGGGAGGCTTGCAGTGCTGGGGAAATCAAGACGGACCCGGTTCCGTTGGGCCGGGGTCGCGCTCGCCATCGGTGGACTGACGCTGAGCACGCCCGCGCTCGCGACGGATTCCGGCCATGTGCAGCCCCGGTCGCATCCGTCGACTGCGGGTAACTGGGTCAACTTCGACAACGACAACTGGGGAGGATCATCGGATCCGGCGAACCCGGGAAGCACCGGGAACCCGGCCGGTTGCGATCCCATCGACCCGGCAGGGTGCATGCTCCCTTACCCGAACGACTGGTTCACCAAGTACGACCCATCGAGCGCGACGAGCCGGCGCCTGGACCTGAACCCGCTGGCCATGCCCCGCAACATCGCGGGCAGGTCGATCGACCCGACGGACTACAACCGCAGCGACGGGTTCAGCTCCGGAGCCACGATCCTCACGGTGGTCCCCGGCATGACCCGCAACCGCGATCTGGGCCTCTCGGCACTGCCGACCGACGTGAACATGGCTGTCAACAACATGGCGGTCAACCAGGCGCCGGGTCTCGGGGTGATGCTGCTCGATGCCACCACCGGAAAGACCTGGCCGGTCTGGGTGGAACTGGACCAGTACACCTCCGAGTCGAGCGGCATTCCCGCCGGCACCATCGGCTCCGTTCAGCAGGACCTCATGATCCATCCGGCCGCAAACCTGCTGGACGGCCACCGCTACATCATCGCTCTCCGACACCTCACGACAGACAACCTCTCGTTGGCACAGCCGAGCCCCACCTTCGAGTCGTTTGTGAAGGCGTTTTCCGGCAGTCGGGCACCCGATCCCAGAGCAGCTCACATGAATCGCGTATTCGAGGACCTCCAGGAAGCCGGATGGACGGTGTCCGGCGACCCGTCGGAGTTGTACCTCGCGTGGGACTTCACGACCGCGTCGACCCAGAACGTGACCGGTCGGATGCTGGCGATTCGCGACGACGCCTTCCGTCAGCTGGGCGAGTCCAAAGCCGCAGTCGATGCCGGACAGGATTCCGGCGCCGCTCCTTCCTTTGCAGTGAGCTCGGTATCGAACTTCAGCTTGTCTCAAAACCCGAACGTAGCCCGCGAGATCGTCGGGACTTTCGCGGTTCCTTGTTACATCGCTCCCACCTGCTCGCCCCCAGTGAAGTGCAAGGACCTTGTGAGCGCGAGCCCGTTCGACGACTGCCCTTCGCCCGGGTCGTTCTACTACGCGGACCCGACCGACCCGGACGGTGACCCGAGCCAGGTGCCGGGCCAGACATACCAGGCCGCATTCACGTGCATCGTGGGCCGCAACGCCTATCAGGCCCACCAGTTGCTGCGACCGGTCGACTACGGGCATGGACTGTTCGGAAGCCACTCCGAGGTCACCGCGTCGCCCCAGGAGGAGACGGCCAACCGCGAGGGGATGATGTACTGCGCGACCGACTGGTTCGGCTGGGCCAACACCGACATCCCCAATGCCATTCTCGCCATATCGGATCTATCCAACTTCAAGGTCCTCGCCGACCGAGGTCAGCAAGGTGAGCTCGACTTCCTCTACCTGCAGCGCTTGCTGATCAACCCGAAGGGGTTTGCGTCCAACTCCGCCTTCCAGTATTCGCCCGGCAAGTCGTTCATCAACTTGAACGACGGCGTGTACTACGACGGAAACAGCCAAGGGGGCATCTTCGGCGGAACCGTCTGTGCCGTTTCGATCGATGTTCAGCGCTGCGCACTAGGCGTGAACGGGATCGACTATTCGACCCTGCTGCCGAGGTCCGTTGACTACGTCGCCAGCCGGACCCTCCCGCAGTTCGTCCTCCAAAATCTGCAGCGATTCCTCTCCGATCCTTCCGGTTACGACCCGACCAGTCTCACCGGGGTGGGCTATTCCAACGCCTTCGACCTCGCCTACCCCGACCAGTCCCAACGGCTGCTCATTTTGGACCTCATCCAGACTCTGTGGGACAGAGCCGATCCGAACGGTTACGCCAGCCATATGACCGGTTCCGCCGAGGGAGGTCTTCTCCCCGACTGCACCGGGATCGGCGTCGTCAAGGTGGCCAATGAGTCGGCTTCGCGCTGCGATATTGGAACCGCCAATCCGGGACCCGACCACCACGTGTTGATGCAACTGGCTTGGGGCGACCATCAGGTCGCCAACTTCACTGCGTTCGACGAGGCCCGAACCATCGGAGCCGAAGCTGTGGGTGGTGCGGGTGGCCCGGTGGGCTCGAACGTTCTCGGCGGTGGAGAAGCGCTTCTGAACACCCGGCTGTGCAATAGGGACGCGAACGGGAAGTACACGGCGAACGATCCGGTCGACGGCGATTATTGCTACTCACCCGACTCGCCGCTTTGGAACATCACCCCTATCGCGGTGTACCCATTCGACGGATCGGCGATCACCATTTACGACTCCGGCCCGGATGGCGCCGCTGACCGTCTGGGTGGAAGCTCGGTCACCGGGACGGATCCGCCTCCGCCGAGCGACGTGCCCCCGCCCGACACGACTGCGAACAACGACCCCCACGAGTACCCACGGCGCGCCTGCGCGGCTCAGGACCAGAAAGGCGCGTTCTTCGACATCGACGGCGCCATCACCGGGAACGCGGGGTTCGTGACCGCGCCGGCGCAGCCCCTCAGCTCCGGGGGATCCCTGGCCGGACCCCCCTACTTTGCCGGTGGCTGGCAGGGAACCTGCTCCCAAGCTTGACCTGCGGGTTCGGTCACGGCCTTAGCGCCTGACCGGACAGACCCAAACGGGCGATTATTTCGTCCGCCTGCTGCTGCACAGTGGCGGTGATGTCCACGGTTATTGCGTTCTCGTCAGGGCCAGGCGGTTCGAGCTCGACGAACTGCGAATCCAACAGTGCGGCCGGCATGAAGTGTCCATGCCGCGCAACCAGCCGATGGGCTATCTGATCATTCGTCCCTTTCAGATAGACGAACACGACACCCGGCCCGCGCAGCACGTCCCTGTATTTCCTCTTGAGCGCGGAACAGGTGACGATCCCAGGTTCGCCAGCAGCGCTTCGGTCCTGGATCCAAGTCGCGATCCTCTCCAGCCACGGCCAGCGGTCATCGTCGGTTAGAGGATGCCCGGAAGCCATCTTGCCAACGTTTGCTGCGGGATGCATGCTGTCGCCTTCGGCGAATTCCCAACCCAATCGCCCCGCCAGTAGCGCACCCACCGTGGACTTCCCCGACCCCGAGACTCCCATCAACACCAGTTCCGGCGCGGCCAACTAAACCCTCAAGCTCCTGCAGGAATGCGTCCTTCGGCTCAGGATCGTGTGCCGGCGCGGCAGTCTGGGCAGCGACCTCGGAACACGATGTCCATGTCGAACAGATCGAAGCCGTGTCGCTGGCTAACCGGTAGGGCGAGCCTCTCGGTGCCTTCCGGGTTGACATCCCGCAACATGCCGCATTCGACGCAATACAGATGATGATGCGCGAGCGTCGTGTTGGGGTCGTAGCGCTTCGCACCGTCGCCCGTCGATATCTCGATCACCTCGCCCATGTCGACCAGCTCGTTCAACGTGTTGTACACGGTCGCGAGGCTGATCTCCGGGAGCACTCTCTGAGCGCGGGTGTAGACCGCATCGGCGGTCAAGTGGACGTGCTCCCCCGCGAGCACCTCGGCGACCACTCGACGCTGGGCAGTCATCCGCCATCCCCGATCCCTCAACCGCTGGAGCAACTCGCTGATGGTTTGCCTCCTTCCTCCTCTTTTGCGGGCCCGTTCTAGATGAGTTCCGGCTCTTGACTCATTCTAACCTGGTGGGTAGCTTGAAAAGCGCCAGCGAGTTCGTCCGGGCAGATGCCCGCAAATGGGCTCACTGGTGATGACCACCTCGAGACGGGGGTAGTACGGACGGCGACCGCGGCCTAACGCGGGCGCTTTGAAGGCGACAACGATTAGAGAGGAGAAGCACCGACGTGTCTGAGCGCGGCAGCGAAAGTGAGAACCCTGTAATCCACGCCCCGACTCCTACGGCTCACCGTCCGATGTCGAACCAGGACTGGTGGCCGAATCAGCTGAACGTGCAAGTGCTGCACCAGCACTCGCCAGAGTCGAATCCGATGGACCCCGGTTTCAACTACCGGGAGGAGTTCAAGAAGCTCGACGTCGAAGCGCTCAAGCGGGACCTCATCGAGGTGATGACGACTTCGCAGGAGTGGTGGCCGGCTGACTACGGCCACTACGGGCCGCTGCTGATCCGGATGACGTGGCACGCCGCGGGCACCTACCGGATCCACGACGGTCGAGGCGGCGGCGGCGAAGGGGCCCAACGCTTTGCCCCTCTGAACAGCTGGCCGGACAACGCGAACCTCGACAAGGCGCGCCGGTTGCTGTGGCCGATCAAGCAGAAGTACGGCCGGAAGATCTCGTGGGCCGACCTGATCATCTTGGCCGGCAACGTCGCCTATGAGTCGATGGGTTTCAAGACCTTCGGATTCGGCTTCGGGCGTGAGGACATCTGGGAGCCCGACGAGATCTTCTGGGGTCCAGAGGACGAATGGCTGGGAGACGAGCGTTACAGCGGCGACAGGGAACTCGCCAAGCCTTTCGGAGCCGTGCAGATGGGCTTGATCTATGTGAACCCCGAGGGCCCCAACGGCAACCCTGATCCCCTCGCCGCCGCCAGGGATATTCGAGAGACCTTCCGGCGAATGGCCATGAACGACGAAGAGACGCTCGCGCTGATCATCGGGGGCCACACGGTCGGCAAAACCCACGGAGCTGCCAGCGGCGACTACGTCGGCCCCGAGCCCGAGGGCGCGCCCATCGAGCAGCAGGGCATCGGCTGGAGGAACACCTTCGGCACCGGCAAAGGCGATGATTCGATCACCAGTGGGATCGAAGGCGCCTGGACCAACGAACCCACCAAGTGGGACAACGGATACCTGGAGAACCTGTTCAATTACGACTGGGAGCTAACGACCAGCCCGGCGGGTGCGCACCAGTGGACTCCGAAGAATTCCGAAGCCCAGGGCACCGTTCCAGACGCGCACGATCCGTCGAAGAGGCACGCCCCGATGATGCTGACGACGGACCTGGCGCTAAAGATGGATCCGATCTACGCGCCGATCGCGAAGCGGTTCTACGAGAACCCGGATCAGCTCGAGGAAGCGTTCGGGAAGGCGTGGTACAAGCTGCTCCACCGCGACATGGGCCCCGTGTCCCGCTACCTCGGCCCTTGGGTACCGGAGCCCCAGCTGTGGCAAGACCCGGTGCCGGCAGTCGACCATCCGCTGATCGGCGAAGACGACATCGCCGCCCTCAAGCGCAAGATCCTCGCCGCGGGACTCTCGGTCTCGCAGTTGGTATCCACCGCCTGGGCGGCTGCGGCGAGCTTCCGTGGCACCGACAAGCGCGGCGGCGCAAACGGGGGGCGCATCCGTCTGGCTCCGCAGAAGGACTGGCAGGTCAACGACCCCACCGAGCTGGCCAAGGTGATACAGACCTTCGAGCAGATCCAGAGCGACTTCAACAGCTCGCAGTCCGGTGGGAAGAAGGTGTCCTTCGCCGACGTGGTCGTACTCGGTGGCTGCGCGGCCGTGGAGCAAGCTGCGAAGAACGCCGGGGTCGACGTCAAGGTCCCGTTCACTCCCGGACGCACGGACGCATCCCAGGAGCAAACTGACGTCGAGTCGTTCGCTGTGCTCGAGCCGATGGCCGACGGATTCCGCAACTACGTGCGATCCGGCGAGAAGCTCCCCCCGGAGACCCTTCTCGTGGACCGGGCCAACCTGTTGAAGCTCACGGCTCCCGAAATGACGGTACTGGTAGGCGGCATGCGAGTCCTGAACGCCAACTACAGGCAATCCAAGCACGGGGCGCTCACCGGCCGGCCCGAATCACTGACGAATGATTTCTTCGTGAACCTGCTCGACATGGGCACCGAGTGGAAGACATCCGCCTCGACGGAGAACGCGTACGAGGGCACCGATCGCGCTTCCGGGAAGGTCAAATGGACCGCCACTGCAGTCGATCTCGTTTTCGGTTCGAACTCCCAGCTCCGGGCGATATCAGAGGTCTACGGATCTGACGACGCGAAGGAGAAGTTCGTGCAGGACTTCGTGGCGGCGTGGGGCAAGGTCATGAACCTTGACCGGTTCGACCTGGCCTGACTACTGGCCTGATTAAAGGGTGAGCCGGCCCTCTCCGGCCTGATGGCTCCCTCTCTCCATCATCTCGCGGTAGCTGTCAACGGTTCGCTCGCTCGCCGGCCCATACCTTTCGGCTGCTGCCGCCTCGTCAGGCGTTGGTCCGCGCCCAGCGCCTGAAAACACCTGCTCGTCCTCCAGCTCGAAGGCACGGGTCGCGGCGGACACCAAACCGTCACCCGGATCGCTCTGCCGCCCTATGTCGCTCATCGCTCCCCCCTGACTCATCCGACGCCAGTTGTTCGTCAGTATGGCACCGAACAAGCCCGGAAGGCGCTACTCCCCCAAACCGAGCACGCGCATCGCGTTACCCCGCAGGAACTTCGGCCACACCTCGTCCTTGAACGGCACGTTCGGAAGCTCGGTCATGATCCGTTCGAGCGAGAGCCCCATCGGGAAGTAGCCGGCATAGATGACTTTGTCGGCTCCGCGGGTGTTCGCGTAGTCGATCACCGCCTTGGGGTAATAGCGCGGGGCGAAGGCGCTGGTGGAGAAGTGCAGCCCGGGCCATTTCAACATGAGCTTCACCGCGAGGTCGGCCCAGGGCTCGCAACCGTGGCGGGTGACGAACACGAGTTCCGGAAAGTCGTACATCACCTCGTCGATCAACTCGACATGCTGTGGAGCGAAACGAATCCGCGGGCCCGGCACGCCGGCTGTGCAGAACATCGGGATCCCAAGCTCCACGCACTTGGCGTAGATCGGATACATCTTCTTATCGTTGATCGCCACCTGGGGATACGTTCCCGCCGGGAACGCGGTCACCGCTCTCACTCCGTAAGTCTCGTGTAGGTGGACCAACTTGCGGATGCCCTCCATCCCCTCGTTCGGGTCGCATCCGGCGGACGCGATGAAACGGTCGGGGTACCGCTTTACGGCTTCCTCTCCGAGGCCCTGGTCGCCACCAAGTCCTATCAGGCCCTTCTCAACGCCCCACCGGTCCATCTCGGAGAGAGTCACCGCGATCGGATCGTCCGCCTTGACCAATTCCTTCTCGGGGACGTCCTTGAACATGTACTCGACGGGGAAGTGGTACTCCTCGCTCGATTGGCGATCCTTGGTCTGGCGGGTGATGAAGGCGTAGGTCTTCTTCATGTCCCCGTGAGGGAAGCCGATCATGGTGTCGACGATGGCGACACCTTGTGGGAACGTCACTTGGTCAACCTTTCTATTCAGACAGGACGCCGGGTCGATAGCGCGATGCCGTTCTCGCGCATGACCAGCCGGCTGTCCGGTTCCGGGTAGCCAAAGTTGCGCAGGTCCTTTATGTAGCTCGCCGGATCGGTGAGCCCCTCCGCGTGGGGGTAGTCGGATCCCATCAAGATGTGGTCCGACCCCAGCAGCTCGCGCAGCTCGCCCAACTCGTCCTCGTAGAAGGGAGACACCCACACGTGGCGCTTGAACGTCTCACGGGGGTCCTCCGGATAGAGGTGGGGGGTCTGCCCGAACGACTTCTTCAGCTTCTCGAACAGGTGGAAGACCCAATCCGAACCGGTCTCGATCGACGCGATCCGCAGGTTCGGATGCTTCTCGAAGAGCCGGTGCGCAAGGAGGTTGGCGATGGTGTCCTGGATCGGGTTGTAAGAAGCGAGGGATCGGAACGGGTTCTGGCGGAACGCTTCGGTCTCGGGCTTCTCGCCCCAGTCGGCGGCGTACTTGGCGTACCGGCTGTCACCGCCGTGATAGCAAACCGTGATTCCCGCCTCGTTGGCGAGCGTCCAGAACGGCTCGTAGACGGGATCCGCCGGTGAACGGCCGATTCCGTTCACGACGATCGGACCGCCGACCATGACGACGAACCGGGCATCGCGCTCGAGCGCCCAGGTCAGCTCGCGCACCGCGTGGTCTGCGTCGGCGAGGGTGATGTATGGAGCGGCGAAGATGCGCTCCTCGTAGGCGAAGCCCCAGTCCTCCTCCATCCAGCGGTTGAAAGCCGAGATGGCCGCCAGGAGCGCCGGAACGTCCCCGATGAGGGCCTGCTCCATCCCCACGCCCAGCGTGGGGAGGAAGATCGCTCCCTCCATGCCCTGCCTGTCCATGAGGGCCAGCCGCGCGTCACGGTTCTGGTACTCGGGATGGTCGGCCAGGCTGTCGAGGTCGCCGAACAGGACACTGGTGTCCTCTCCTCGCGGGTTCCTGCCACGGAAGTACTCGTCAAGCGAGCCCGGTTTGGCGATCGGGTCCCATGTCGGGTTTGGGATGAAGCGGTTTATCCGTCCTCCGACCAGCAGACGCTCCCGGCCGTCGACGATCGCCCACTGCATCGCCCTCTTGCCGTACTCAGGATCGATGTACCGGGTGAACGCGTCCTTCGCCTCGTAGTAGTGGTTGTCGCAGTCGAAGAAGCGAAAATCGATGTCGGCCACGTCTGGTTCCCTCCCCAACGCATATGTGCGGCTCCAAATATAGATTCAGATTCTAGAAGTGCACCAAGCCTGGGCCCAGCGACGAGAAATTACGAAGCGGCCGGAACGGCGATTGACCTGCTGATACGCCCGAAGACCCTGGTCAGGCGCTATTGACCGGTCTGGGCACTTTCGTCTATTGGTGGTTGGCCCGGCGGCGTTGTGGATACGCGCGCTCGGGTGCCGGCGACCTGAGGGTCAGCGATCAGTACGAGGGAAGGGCCGCCGCCGATGACAACGGAGACTCTACGGAAAGGGCACCTCCATGACATTCGACCGCTTGGGGCCGATCGACACCGGGTTCTTGGACGCTGAGTGCGACAAGAACCAGTTGAACATTGGCGCACTATTGATCCTCGAAGGCCCGCCACCGCCTTTTTCCCGATTGAGAGAGATGGTGATCGGGAAGCTCGGTCTGATTCCGAGGTACAGGCAGGTAGTCAGGCGGGTGCCGTTCGACCTTGCCAGGCCGGTGTGGGTGGACGATCCTCGGTTCGACATCGACTACCACATGCGGGTTGCGGCCGTTCCCAAGCCGGGCGACATGACCGAGCTGCGCCGGGTGGTTGCGGACGTTATGAGCCGCCGGCTGGATCAAGGCCGCCCGCTTTGGGAGCTGTGGATGGTCGAAGGGCTTGAAGACGATCAGTGGGCATTGGTTGTGAAGGTTCACCACTGCATGGCCGACGGGGTCGGCGGCGTGGAGCTGCTCAACCTCATTCTCGACCCGAGCCCAGACCACGTGGCGGTCCCTTCCCTCCCTTGGCGGTCCCGACCATTGCCAACCCCGTTCGAACTGCTGACCTCGTCGCTAAAGCAGGCGGTACCCAGCCCATCCAGGGTGATTCGGTCCGCCAAGGAAGCGCTGGCGGACGTCGACGAGTTGGCCCGCAGCCTGCCGTCGTTGCTCCGCGTGGTCATCCCCGCCGCGCCCGGCAGCCTCAATGGCCCGATCGGCCCGCGCCGGCGCTGGACGACGACGGTCGTTCCGATTTCCGAGATCAAGAAGGTGCGGTCCTCGCTCGGCGGGACATTCAACGACGTCACGCTCGCCGCGATCACCCGCGGGTTCCGAGGGCTTCTCGAAAAGCGCGGCGAACCGATCCACCGGCCGCTGCGAACAGTGGTTCCGGTTTCGGTCAGGGCCCGCGACGCAAGCGGCCGAGCCGTGACAGACGGGACGCTCGAGAACAAGACCGCCGCGGTGTTCGCCGACCTGCCCACCGGTGTGGATGATCCAGTCGAGCGACTCGAACTCATCTCCAAGCAGATGAGCGCCATCAAGGAGAGCAACGATGCTCAGGGCGCCCAGAGCGCGGTCAGCCTGGCGAAGTACGTTCCGCCGAGCATGGCGGCAGCAGTTACCTCTGTCGTACGAAACATTCCGCACCACAACGTCAACACGCTGACCACCAACATCCCGGGACCCCAGATTCCGCTATACGCAGTCGGCCACCCGGTGGTGTCGGCGTATCCCTACGTGCCCATCGCGATGGGGGTCCGCACCGGGGTGGCAATGCTCTCCTACAACGGTGAAGTCCACTTCGGGATAACCGGGGACTACGACAACACCCCCGATATCGAGATCGTCGCCGAGGGGATCCACCTGGGCATGGACGAGATGCTCGTGGCAGCCAGCCAGGCATAGCAGCCAGCCCAGGCAATATGTCACCGCGTGAGCCAGCTGTCATAGCCGGCGGAAGCCTCGCAGGAGCCAAGGCGGCCGAGACTCTGCGCACCGAAGGCTTCGACGGCGAAATCATTCTGATCAGCGAGGAGATTGCCCGCCCATACGAACGACCCCCCCTGTCCAAGGGCTATCTCCGAGGCGAGCAGAACTTCGACGAGGCGGCCGTACACCCTGAGGGCTTCTATGAAGAACAGGGCATCGATCTTCGCTCGTCTACTCGTGTCGCGTCCGTCCACCCGCACAACAACGAGGTCGAACTAGAAGACGGCAATCGGATTCGATATTCCCACTTGTTGCTCGCCACCGGTGCAGCGCCGCGGCGGCTGTCGGTGCCGGGCGCCGATCTCGACGGTGTCAGGTATCTGCGTACGGTCTCCGATTCGGATGCTCTTCGGGATGCCGGAAGGTCGGGTGCGCCGATCGTGATAATCGGTGCGGGCTGGATCGGATCAGAATCGGCGGCGTCGCTTCGCCAACTGGGAGCCGATGTGACCGTCGTGGACGTCGCGAACCTTCCTCTGGAACGGGTGCTCGGCACCGAGTTGGGAACCATCTACCGCGATCTACACCTGTCTCACGGAGTCAAATTCCATCTGGGCGTCGGGATCGACTCGATCAAGGGGTCGACCCACGTGGAAGAAGTAAGACTCACCGAGGGGACGATCATCCCCGCCGGGACGGTAGTCGTCGGGGTTGGCGTGCTCCCGCGTACAGAGCTCGCCGAAGCCGCAGGTCTCGAAGTCGACAATGGGGTCCTGACCGACGAGTACCTGGAAACGACCGTCCCGGGCATCTACGCAGCCGGTGACGCAGCCAGCGCCTACCACCCGCTCTACCGGGAACGCATCCGTCTGGAGCACTGGTCGTCTGCCTTGAACCAGGGCCCGGCAGCCGCGAGGAACATGCTTGGGCAACGACGACCCTACGAGAAGATCCCCTACTTCTTCTCCGATCAGTACGACTTCGGCATGGAATACCGGGGACGTTCGACCGCGAGCGACGAGGTCGTCTTCCGCCGGGGCGAGAAGGAACACGAGTTCATCGCATTCTGGCTTCGTGACGATCGCGTGGTCGCGGCACTGAACGCCAACATCTGGGACCAGGGGGATGCGATCGGCGACCTCCTGGCCCGGTCGGATCCCGTCGATCGGAAGGATCTTGCGGATCCGGGCGCCGATCTGGTGTCGATAGCCAAGAGTTGAAAGGCCCTACTTGATCGAACCGCAGTTGCCCACGAAAGGGGCGCCGGCGATGCGTGCCTGGAGGAATGGGCCGGTCTGTGGCTCGAAGAACGCGCCGGCATCTTCGTGTGACGCGCCGGTGTACTCCTGGAACTCGACCGGCACCCCTTCATTGCAGTATTGGCGGGCAAGCGATTTGACGTCGGCGGCGACCATCGCTCCGTCACCGGTTCCGTCGGAGTTGCCGACCGCCATGAGAAGGGGCTCCTGCGGGCGTGTGCTTGAGGTGCCCATCCGTTGGGCAGAGAGGATCTGGTGGAAGAACGGGACATCGAAAAAGCTGCGGTACTGCGGTTTCATAAGTGCCTGCACGGTCAGACCGGGGTAGCGACCGAAGTCCTCGTCGATGCACGTGTTGCTCTCGTCGTCAACGACCTTCTGCCCATATGCGGACAGGTACGGCGTGAGGTCCGCGTGGTACGCACGCGCGAGGCCGAGAAGCATTCCCGGAATGGCGGCGGAGTAGACAGAGCTGCCGTTCATGTAGGCGATCATGTGCGAGTAGTCGACCGGTATGCCGCCTTCGGCGACAGCGGCGATCCGCAGCTGCGGCGCGTATGCCGGCGCCAGCTCGCTCGCCCAGTCGGCCGCAACAGCACCGCCGGAGTAACCGGACAGTCCGAGCGGCGTGGAAGAAGGTGCGTGGAGGTAGGACTCGGTGGCCTTGAGCGCGTCGAGTGCGCCGTAACCGGACTCGCGGCCTGCCATCCAGTCGAGTGCAGTCCCTTCGAAGTCAGGAACCGTCACAGTGAATCCGTTGCTCAGGTACCAGCTGACCAGCAGCTCTTCCTCCTCCGCCTGCTGCTCGGTAACCGATCCGGGCTTCCCGCCGTCGAGTGTGTAGCTGGGGTCGCATTTCGACGCGAGCCCGTCGTAGAAGCTGAGGTACTCGACAATGCCGGTTGTGGGGGCGATCGTGGTGGGCCGAAGGATCGATGTGACCGTGACGGTCGGGTCGCCTAGCTGACCGGTCGTCCTGTAGAGCAGCTGCTCACCTCGGAGGGGTGTGGCGCTCGTCCCGAACGTCACTTGTATCGACCGCTCTTTCAGAACTGTCCCCGGCTCCACGTTGGCCAGGGGCGCCTTGCCTGAGTAGGTGTAGAAGGGATCACTGGATGGTGTCGGAGGGCCACTTACGGCGCGAGCGGGAACAATGCCGAGAAGGCAAGCAAGTCCGGCCACCACCAAGAGGCGGGTCCCCAGGCACCGTCCCACGAACGCAGCCTAGGACCCGGAGCGCCAGGTCAGCCAAGTGGAGTGGCGACCGCGCAGGTTCTTCAAATCGTCACTTGGTGTTCGCGCCTACTTCGCAGTTAAATGGGATGATTCCCCCCGGGCAGGGTAGCTAAGCGCGGAGGTGGGCCGAATGGGTGAAGCTGCGGGTCCGACGGGCTATAAGGTCGCCAAGGCCGTGTTGAGTCGTCCCTTGTTGGCCGCGTATCAGATCAGCGTCGACGGCCCGCGCGATCTCCCGGCCGGCCCGGTGATCGTGGCCGCCAATCATCGGTCCTTCATGGATTCGCTGTTCGTCGCGTTGGTGGTGGACCGGCCGGTCTCCTTCCTTGCCAAGGCGGAGTACTTCGATCGGCGGCGCACCGCGTGGATGTTCCGAGCAACCGGTCAGATCCCGATCCGGCGGGGAAGCCCGGCCGGTGCCCGGGAGGCGCTCGAAGCTGCAGAGGATGTGCTCTCAGCGGGCGGCGTCGTCGGCGTCTACCCCGAGGGCACCCGTTCGCGCGACGGGAAACTCCACCGCGGCCATCTAGGACCGGCCCGCTTGGCACGGTCGTCGGGCGCGCCGATCGTTCCCCTCGGGCTCGTCGGCACCGAGGAAGTGCAATCGCCGGGCCAGCGACTGCCGAGGCCACGCAAGAAGGTGTCGGTGCGTTTTGGTGTGCCCCGGTGGATCAACTCCGGCGAAGCCAACAACTCGCAACGGCTGCGAGAATTCACCGATCTGGTGATGGACGACATCGCTCGGTTGTGTGGACAGCCCTCCTCCGATCGCTTCGCACTGGTGAACGCGTAGTGGTCGACGGCCCCGCCGCGCCGAGCATGGAGCGCTCGCGTGAGCTGGCCTTCGCGCGCCGCATGTCCGACCAAGAAGCGCTGATGTGGAACGTCGAGAAGGACCCCTGGTTGAACCCGAGCGGGGCTTTGCTGACGCTGCTCGACCAGCCGGCGGACTTCGAGCTGCTCATAGCCCGGCTCCGCTACGGCCTGGCCCGTTTGTCACGACTGCGGGAGCGGGTCGTGCCCGGGTTGGGCCGTCTCTCACCGCCGGTGTGGGCGACCGACCGCGACTTCGAGCTGGATTATCACATCCGGCGCCTCAGCCTGCCGGCCCCGGGATCCAAACGCCAGCTGCTCGATCTGGTCACCCACCTCTACGAGGAACCCTACGACCGCACGCGTCCTCTCTGGATGTTCTACGCGATCGAGGGCATGGAGGATGGCAGCGGTGCCTTGTTCATCAAGCAGCACCATTCGGTGGCCGACGGCATCGGCGCTCTTCGGATGGCGGAGATCTACACCGACCTGGAGCGAACCCCTCCCCGTCCGCCAGAAGTCGACCTCGACAAGGTTTTTGCAGACGCGATCGCCGCCGAGCGGGGCGAGCTGCTCGAAGCCGGCGCCGACGTGAGTGACTCGATCATCGACACGGCCGTGCGCACCGTCGCTCACAACCTGCGCCGACAGCAGGGCATAGCGCTCCGGGCGGCGGGGGACGTCTTCAATCTGGTGACCAACCCCACCCGCGTCCCGCGGGCCTTCATCGGCCTGGTCGAACAGATCCGGAGCACGCTCAGCACGGCAGGCACCGCTCGCGCGATGAATGCGAGCGCTCCGCTTTGGACCAACCGCTCGCGCAAGCGGCACCTGGAAACGCTGCGCCTCTCGCTCGACGACGCAAAAGCCGCGGCCAAGGCTCTCGGCGGGTCGGTCAACGACCTGTTCGTAACCGGCGCCGCTATGGGCGCGCTCGCCTACCACTCCGAGCGGGGAACCCCCGTCGAGGGCCTAAACATGACCTTCGTGGTCAGCACCCGTTCGGATCGCGCGATGGGAGGCAACGCTTTCACACCCGTTCCGTTCCAAGTGCCCGGCCGCGGCACGCTCGGCCCGGAGGAACGCTTCACCCAAATCCGTGACCTCATGGCCGAACGCCGGCGCGGCGTGAGCGGCGGCGGAACCATGAGCGCCATCGCGGGCATCGCCAACCTGCTCCCCACGTCTGTCAGCACACGTTTCGCGCGGCAACAGGCCTCCAAGCTCGACCTCGCCACCTCCAACCTGCGGGGCGCCGGCTTCCCCACATACATTGGCGGCGCGGCCGTGGTCGCTGGAATACCACTCGGGCCGGTCGCGGGCACCGCCGCCAACCTCACGACCCTCAGCCAGAACGGCTCGCTCGACATGGGCCTGCTCGCCGACCCGGCCGCAGTCACCGACCCGGCCGGTCTGGCGCGCAACATCGACGACGCCTACCGCGAGCTGTTGGCCGCCGGAGGCATCGTCACCTGACCACGCGGCTGGCGGGCAAGGCCGGGATAGTTGTCGGGGCCGGCCAAACACCTGGCGAGACGATCGGCAACGGGCGGGCCGCCGCCATCCTGTTCGCACGAGAAGGTGCCCGGGTTCTGCTCGTGGATCGCCGACTCGATTCGGCAGAAGAAACCGCAGCCATGATCCGGGCAGAGGGCGGCACAGCTGAATGCATCCAGGGTGACTGGACCAGCCGGGCCGACTGTGCCGCGTACTCCGGCGCGTGTGTTGAATCGTTCGGCAGAATTGACTTCCTCCACAACAATGTCGGCATCGGTACCGGCGACGCCGACCCGCTGCGCGTCGATCCGGATGCCTTCGACCACATACTCAACGTCAACCTGAAGGGATGCCTCCTGTCCTGCCAGGCCGTCCTGCCGGTAATGAGGCAGCAAGGGAGCGGAACCATCGTCAACGTGTCGTCGTTGGCCGCGGTGGCTTCGACCCCGCTAACCGCGTACAAGGTCTCCAAGGCCGGGATGAACGCCTTGGGCCAGTCGCTGGCGATGGCGAACGCTGCTCACGGGATCCGGGTGAACACGATCGCGCCCGGACTGATGGACACTCCCATGGCGATCGAGGGCACCTCGGAATCCTTTGGCATGACCCGCGACGAGGTGCGCGACATGCGCGACCGGATGGTGCCGCTCCGAAAGAAGATGGGCACCGCGTGGGATGTCGCCCACGCCAGCCTCTTCCTACACTCCGACGAAGCGGGATTCATCACCGGCGTGGTTCTGCCTGTCGACGGTGGGCAGGCGGCTCGGCTCGGCTGAGCCGCTCATGGCTTTGGCCGCCTCTGCACTCACTGCTGGGTGACTCTCGCCCGGCCGCCGCCCGTCCGGACCCTCAAATGACCGCCGTCACCGCCGGCCACGGACCCGCAAACGCGGTGGCCCTGTACATGGAGCCCCGGGACGTCGATGCTGGCACTCGTCCCGACCGCATCGATGTCGATCTGTGTACCCGGATGCAGCACCACATCTATCGAGCCCCCGCCGGTGTTGATGTTCGACTGGCCGCTGAGGCGCCCATCGACGTGGACGCTCCCACCGCCGGTAGTCACGTCGACCTCGCCGTTGACGCCTGCGACCGTGATCGAGCCTCCCCCTGTCCTCGCCCGGACTGCCGAGTTGGTACCTTCGATCCGGATCGATCCGCCGCCCGTGACCACCTCGATGGGTGAGCCGGAAGGAACCGAGACATCCATGTGCACCACCTTGTGCCGCCACCCGCTCGTTCCGACGGACTCGATCATCACGTAGCTTCCGTGCTGCTGGACCGTCACCAAGGGGGGTAGATCCCCTAGAGTGCTGCCCCGTCCACGCCACGCCACGTGGACTCGATCGGATAGCCCCGGACGCACGTCGACGTTGCCACCCGGACTGCGGACCCTGACAGGGAGCGGTCCCGAGACCGGCAACATCGCTTCGCTCTCGGTGATCTGCGCTCCGGTGGCAAATACAGAACCTTCACCAAGGGACGAGTGCAGCGCTGAATCGACGGACCCGGAAATGAAGTCTCCGAGCCGGTCGCCAAGTGCCTCCATCCTCTCAGCGAGGGACTCGGCGAGGTTCACCCACCGATCATCCGCCTGCTCCTCGGCCTGCTCCTCTCCTTCGCCGGCAAGGCCGGCGTCTAGGGCTTCTTCCTCGGCCACGAGAGCGTCCAGCTCCGACTCGAGCTTGGCCAGCTCCTCGTCGACGCCGGCTACCTCATGGGCGTGGCGCGCAAGCTCCTCCGCGCGTGCCGCAAGCTCCGACGCGCGCTTCGCGATCCCCTCCGCTCGCGTCATCTCTTCGTCGGCCATCGTTTCACTCTCTCCTCTCTCAACCTTGCCTGCTCTGACCTGATCCGAGACTTGTCGGCGCGGATCTCTTCGGCTACCCCTGGGCGAAGCCGCTCCCAAGCGGCTTGGCGGCTGATGCCCAGCGCGGTTCCGATCGATTCCCAGGTCTCACCGGCTGCCAGGGCTTGACGGGCGAGATGGCTCTCCCACCCGGCCATCAACTCGCGGGTCTCCTGCGCAGCACGAAGGGCGTCAATCGGCGAACCCGCGTCGAGGAGGACATCTACCGCTCTACGCAGGTGTTCCGGGTCAACGGCCACTCGTCAAGTAAACCTTGACAAACCCGGTTCTGTCAACCCAGCCCTGACAGAAGCGGGCGTCGGGCGTGCGGTCAGTCGGTCTCCGAGAGGGCTGCCAGCCGGTCAAGAGAGGCTTGAAGTCGCGCGGCCGTCATCGACCGAGCAGTATCGAAACGTTTCTGATCGGTCAAGTGGGTCCAGTCGTAGGTGTGGGTAACCCGGGTGTGCGAGGAGTCGATCGGCTCCAGGGCCCACGCCCAAAGGTGCCCGGGCGGTTGGCGACCAGGCTCGGAAGGTTTCCACGCGATCCGCCGTCCCTCCTCGAACTCGACTACATGATTCTCGCGAACGGTGCCCATGGTGAGCGTCATCACGAACACATCACCGACGGAGCGAACCCTCTGCCCGCTCTCTGCCGAGGCAAGGTTGTCGTTGCCATCCCAGAGTGGTTGTTGAGCCGGGTCAGCTATGAACTCGAAGATGCGGTCTGCGCCGGCCGCGATATCGCGCGTCGCGCTAACGACGCGCCCGCCGTCTGCCTCGGTGGTCATTCGAACATCCAAGCACCGGAGGCCATATGCGTGCGAGACGTTTTCACGTGCCAATAACCAGTCGCCTGCGCGCCTAGCTTGTGGCGGTGGCACCGAGACGACGTTCGATCTGGAAGTTTGTCGGCCTTGCCGGCCTCGCCGGAGTGGCGGCGACCGGTGTGGTGGTGGCTCGCTCGGAGAGGCAGCGCCGCTCCTACACACCCGAAGAGGTTCGTGCCCGCCTCCACCACCGCCTCGAAAGCGTGGAGGACCGGGGGAAGCATGGCTGAAACGCTGTCCCTAGACGAAGCGGTCGACCTGACGAGGACTGGGGATCTCTGGCTGTTTCGGGGTCCGACGGCCGGTGATCAAGCGATACGCACCTTCACCAACAGCCCAGTGAACCACGTTGGTATGGCTGTCGTGCTCGAAGACCTGCCTCCGCTGATGTGGCACGCCGAGCTCGGCCAGTCTGTCGAGGACGTCTGGACCGGTACTCATCATCGAGGCGTGCAGCTGCACGATCTTCGTTCCGCGGTGATCACCTGGACGGTTCGTTATCACCAGGAATGCTGGCTGCGTCAACTCGAGGGTGATATCACTCAGGAGACGGAGGACGCCTTGCTGAGGGAGATCGCACGCAAGGACGGCATGCCCTTTCCGACAACACTCGCCCTCGCCGGCCGCTGGGCTCGAGGCCGCCTTCGCCGACAGGCCCCGGCCGAAGCCGCGTACTGCGCCGAAGTGGTTGCGAGCAGTTACCAAGCGATGGGCTTGCTAACCACCAAGCGGCCAGCCAATTGGTATGACCCTGGCCGGTTCTGGAGCGGAGACCGGCTCGAGTTGCTCGGAGGAGCGACCCTTGGTGACGAGATCCGGGTGCTGGTACCGAACGACGCCTCGATCGCTTAACCGGGCGCCTAACCGGGATCTTTCCGAGCCAGCACCTCTACCGCCTGCGGCAAGCGCCCCCGTGACTCGTCGATCAGAACCGGCGAACCGGGATCCGGACCGACGGGACCGGGGGACCGATCCGAGTCGAGATCGAGGGCGTGCAGGAAGGCCGCAGCCACGGCATCCGGCCTGTCTACCTGAAGGTAATGGTTGGCTCCGGGAACGAAATACAGGCGGTTCCGTCCGGGCTTGAGCATCAGGAACTCGTTCCAGACATACGAAGCAACACGTGGTGGCGAGACGGTGTCACTCAGACCCCAGATGACGGTCGTGGGAACATCTCTGGCTGCGAGCAGCTCGAGCCACTCGCGCTCATGATCAGCGCGCTCAAGCAGGTACTGGATCGTCTCGTGCAGAACCTTCACACCATCGGCATGAGCGAACGTGGCCGACATTGCCTCGACGTCTGAGTGGTCGGGAGGCCTCGGTGGCGAGAAAGTCGTGGATCCCATGCCTGCCGCCAGCCGGTCCGGGGTGAGGAAATCCAACACCGCCGGAGCGGTCGACGCGTCAAGCACCAATCTTTGGAACTCGGTGAGGTTCGAAAGCGGGAGAAAGACGTTCCCGTTGGTCAGAACCAGGTGGTCGACCCCTGGTTCGGCGAGGGCGTAGTTGATCGCCACACTCGACCCACGATCGTGGCCCATGACGACGACGGACTCGGCGCCGAGGACCTCACGAACGTAGAAACCGAGAAGCTCCGAGTCGCGGGCAAGGCTGTATCCCCAACCTTGCGGCTTGTCGGAGAACCCATAGCCGGGGAAGTCCATCGCGCAGACCCGATACCGGTCCTGCAGAAGGTCCACGATCCCGAACCAGTCGATGCTGCAGGTTGGAAAGCCGTGCACGAGGAGCAGCACCGGACTCTCTGGCTGCCCCGACTCGACGTGAAAGATCTGGACCCGGTCCGTGCTCCGGTCGCGGGGCGCCCATTCGAAGTATCCACCTCGCGCTCGCCAGGCCTCGGCACGCCTGTCACCGTTCATTCCTCGCTCCCCGTACGTCGCTGTCGGGGGACAATCTTTACTTAGGGAAGCGCGCAGCGCCGAGCCGTACTAAACAGGCGCGGCGACCGCGCTTGCAGGCAGTCCACGCGGGCCTTTGCGCGCCGCCCGGAGCACCCTGACCATCATCTGCGGCTTCATCAGCGACGGAGGCGGAGCCAAAAGACCCTGAACCTCCCACATTGCTCTGGCCACGACCGGGTCGTACTGCGCGGCGATGATGACTCGCTTCACGTAGCCGTTGATGCGATCGACCATCGGCGGCTTCGAGCCAGTCGTCTGAGGGAACACGAAGTCGGCGCCTGCTGCGATCGCCCAAGGGTTGGCGATGACCTTGGCGGCCGCCTTGTAGAAGCGATCGGCGAGGGAGGGCGAGTCGATGCCGACGGCTTCGATCGACGAGCGGAGCGCGATGGATTGAAGCGCTGCCGAACTCATTCCTTGGCCATATATCGGGTTGAAGCTGCAGATGGCGTCTCCGATCGCAAGGAACCCTGGGAGGTGGCGGTTCAGCTTCTCGAAATGTCTCCACTGGTTCGACGGGAGCCGATGGGTCACGATGGGTGAAAGCGTTTCTTCGTTCCGTATCACGTCGGCGACGTCACCGGTCGGAAGCGTCTCGGCGTATTGGAGGTAGCCGTCGTCGTCGGTCGGCGCACGGTCGCCATGCACGCCGGCGAGCGTGACGATCCATCGCCGTCCTTCGATCGGGAAGGCGACGCCGAAGCGCGGGCAGCGGTCAGGGTCGCCGATTGTGATCATCCAGGTGTCGTCGGGCAGCCGGCCGGGGGTGCGCCGGTACAAGCGCGTGGCGTAGGCCATGTCTACGGTGACTTGCGCCACTTCGGGGATGGGATACCCGGCTGCCTCCAACCAGCGCGCAGCTTGGCAGCCCCGCCCGGACGCGTCCACGACCACGTCCGCAGGAATCTGCCGGGACTGGCCGTCCTCTTCGATTACCACTCCTCTGGCGCGCCCGCCTTCGACCACGAGTCCCTGAGCTCCTGCCGAGACGAGAGACACGCCGGGCACGCCGAGCACGCGCTTGCGGACCGTGTTCTCGAGGAAACAGCGGGAGAAGAACATTCCGGTGAACTCGGGGACATCTACGCGGTAGCCACCGAACTGCCACCACTTCGCGCTGCTGGTCGAGGTCCGCTGGGCCCCACCAGCCTCGAGGTCCTCCATGATCCCAGGGAAGAGATCGCGAAGAACCTGCTCCCCCGACGGAAGAAGGCCGTGGGCGTGCCGGCCTTGGGGTACTCCCTTGCGGTCTGCGGGCTCGGCGGGAAGGACGTCGCGCTCGACGATCGTCACCTCGTCCACCCTGTCCGCCAGAACCTTCGCAGCTGTGAGCCCAGCCATGCTGGCGCCGACAACGACTGCACGACGACTAGCCATCGAGTGCCCCTCCTTTTCGATCTTGAAACGTGCGAAAGGTACCAATGCAAGACCGCCGCTGCGGGGATCACTGTCTGTTAGGCCATCCGCCGATCTAGTGACCTGAATCTCGATTCGGGTGCAGTTACGCCGTGGTGCGTTGGTAGCCGACGTTCCCTAGGGACCGGAGGCGCGTGGAGGTAGCACCACCTACAACCGGAGTGCTTCCACCCTTCCGGGATTTCGACGCGCACCCGACAATCCATCCGACTACCGATGGCGACGACACCGTGTTGCGCCATGACCTGCTCGGAGGGGCACATGAAAACAATGTCCGTAGTTCGTTCCGCCGGAGCCGCCGCGCTGACCGCGGCCGCCGCCATCGGCCTTTACGCTTCCCCTGCCTTCGCTTCGGCACAAACCGGAAGCGTCCCCGCCGGCACACCCTTCGACATCGGGCCGTCGCCGGTAGCGCTCCCCTCGTCGTGCCCGTTCCCAAACGAGGACGCCAACTTCGTGTTCCTGTCCGGGAATGAGGTTCAGCACGGCACGATGAACGCCAACGGCGATTGGGGTGGCATGACCATGGAGGGCACCGCCGTCTTCTACGAGAACAGCACGCCTTGGTACCAAGGGCACCTCACCATCTGGCAGGGCGGCGGCAACAACGCCAAAGCTCAGAGCGAGGGCGGGTTGACCCTTAACTTCTCGGGGACGGGGCCCGCAGGGACTCTGCAGCTTCACGTCAACTTCCACGGCACGACCAACGCCACTGGACAGCCAACGGCCAGCGTCCAGAACGTCAGCGCCTCGTGCGGATAGCCGGCCGACAAGAATCGACCCGACGAGAATCCCGCCGGTAAGAATCAACGCGGTGGACCGGGGGCGCAGGCCGACAGACGTTCACCCGACCCGGGTGTACCTGTACCGCCTCCGGTCCATCCTCCGTCACCGATGGTCCGACTACCTGCTGCTGACGCTCATCGTGGCCGCGGTCGGCGGCCTGGCCATGGGATCGGTCGTAGCCGGCCGGCGGACTCAGTCGGCCTACGCATCGTTCCTTCGTCATGACGACGCGTCGACGCTCATCATGTCTACGTACGGCATCGGCTCCAATTCCCCGGCCAACTTCTACTCGACGGCGCTCGAGCAGCGGCTACGCCACCTCCCTGAAATCGCCGAGGTCGGGACTTGGGTCGGGACAAACAACGCCCCGCTCGAACCTGATGGATCGCTGAACTTCGCCGTCCTCAACTCGGTGAACATCGCGGCTTCCCTCGGTGGGGTCTTCTTCCACGAGGACAGGGTGACGGTGATCAAGGGGCGAATGGCGAATCCGGCCGACCCGTACCAGTTCATGACGTCCGAATTGGGCGCCCGGCTACTCGGGGTTCATCTGGGCCAGACCTTGGTGTTCGGCACGACCGGTGAGACGATTCGGCTCCCGATGCGCCTGGTCGCAATCGTGGCATTCAACGACGCGGTGATCCAGGACGACACCGACCGCACGCCGGTCAACCTGGTTTTCACCCCCGCGCTGGCCCGAACCGAGGAGAACCAGGGCAACGGAACCTGGTACGCCATCCGTTTGAAGCCAGGCGTCAAAGACATCGGCCAAGTGGAACAGCAGCTGACCCGGCTACTCCCAGCCGGCGGAATCGACAACTTCAAACTCACGGCGGCCACCGAAGCGAAGGTCGAAAGCGCCATGAGGCCGGAATCGATCGCGATAGGCGTGTTTGGACTGATCGCCGGGCTGTCCACCGTTGGAATCTGCCTTCCGATCATGGCCCGCTTGCTGGTCAACAGCCAGGACGAACGCGAGGTCCTGCGCGCCCTCGGAGCGAGCAAATCAGCGATCGCGGCCGACTTCTACATCGGCATCGGTGCCAGTGTGTTTCTCGGGACGGTCCTAGCCAGCGTCGTGTCAGTGGCCGTTGGTTCGTTCGCCCCCCTCGGCCCGGTGCGCACCGTGTACCACCCACGGGACTGGAGTCCGGACTGGGCCGTGACCACAGGGGGGGTGGCGGTGCTCGTGGGGACTCTTTTCGGCGCTGCGGTGATCATGGGCATTCGACGCGCAGGACGCAAACTCACTCCCTACCAACCAGGCCCACCGGCTCGGGTGTCGCGCGCCGTCGATGCCGCAGCGTCGGCGGGCCTGCCGGCCACCGCTGTGGTAGGGGCGCGCTTCGCCGTGGAGCCGGGACAGGGTCGCTCTTCGGTACCGGCTCGCTCCGTGCTCTTCGGCGCGATCCTGTCTGTCGCGTTGGTCGTAACGACAGTGACCTTCGCCAGCGGGTTGAGAACCCTCGTCAGCCGACCGGCCCTCTACGGGTGGGACTGGGGTTACGCGCTGACGGGCTACTACGGTCTCCCGCCCGACGCTCAAGCAGCGCTACGAAATGACCCCTCTGTGCAGGCGTGGGCCGGGTACACCTCGGTTAACGCCCCCATCGACGGGCACAGCGTCCCGGTCCTGATCTCGGTTACCACACCGAGCGTCAGGCCACCCCTCGTGTCCGGTCACGAACCTGGGGTGGGCCAGATCGTCCTCGGTCAAGCGACCCTTACCGCGTTGCACAAGCGGGTCGGGGAAACGGTGGGCGTCGGATACGGCAGCCCAAACACGGCTCCGCTTTACCTGCCGCCGCAGCCGTTGAAGATCGTCGGCACAGCGACGTTCCCGACGATAGCGGGCGCGACCACGTTCGCTGATCACACTTCGATGGGTGTAGGAGGTCTCTTCTCGTTCGACTCGCTGCCGAGGTCGTTCGTGCTGCAGACCCAATCCCCCGATCCTGTTCAAAGTGGCCCTGCCTTGGTGTTCGTCCGATTCCGCCCATCGGTGAGCAAGTCGACCGCGGCCGCCCACCTGCGCCGGATTGTCGCCATCGCCAACCAGGAGTTCGCTAGCGATCCTCAAGCCGTCGGGGATGTCGTCTCGTACCTTCCCGTGCAACGACCTGCCTCCATCGTGAACTACCAATCTACCGGCGACACCCCGCTGGTGCTGGCCTCGGGATTAGCCGTCGCCGCGATCGTCGCGCTGGCTCTCAGCATGGTCGCGTCCGTGAGGCGTCGCCGGCGTGACCTCGCCGTGCTGAAGACATTGGGATTCGTCCGTCGGCAGATGATCGGAGCGGTTGCAGCGCAGGCCTTGGTGACGGCACTGCTCGCAGACGCGTTCGGCATCCCGCTTGGGATCGCAGCCGGCCGGCAGCTGTGGATCGCGTTCGCGCGCAGCATCGATGCGGTGCCCGCGCCAACGGTCCCAGCCTCAGTGGCTCTGGTGGCGGTTGGCGCAGTCCTGATTTCCTTACTCGTGGCGGTGCTGCCGGGCCGGCTGGCCGCTCGTACCCCGGCCGCACGAGTGTTGAGGGCGGACTGAATCCTGCGGAATGGGGTGCTAGCACCCCTGGTTCCGGTGCGCGGGCACCCTTGGCCGCCAATGCAACTGCTTTTACCGTCACTTCAGGAGCCGCATTCAGCTGCTCCAGATCTAAGGAGGGGTCGGCATATGACCGCAGTCGATGTTTCTGCCCGAGTTTCCGCCTCGGACACCCAGGCAAATTGGGCCCGCTGGGGTGGGATCAGCGGAATCGTGTTCGCACCGCTGCTCGCAGCCGCGGTCCTGATGACCGCAGGCATGCCCGCGGCGAAGCACGCCGCGAAGGTGCAGGCGTGGGACGTCAAGCACACAGGTTTGCTGGGTGCGTCGTTGGTGTTGACCGCGTTGGCCGTCGTCGTCGGGTTGTACTTCTTCACCTGGCTCCATTTTCAGTTCACCCGGTCGGAGCGGAGCTGGATGGGAACCATGTTCGTGACCGGCGCGATCCTGTTCGGTGCGTCCGGGACCATCGCAGCAGGGCTCCAGGCGACTCTTAGTCAGGACGCAAAGCACTTGAGCACGGGCTCTCTCCAGCTGATGGCCAGCCTGTCGCAGAACTTCAACTACCCGATGACCACCGTGGGCCTGGCGCTCATGTTCCTGGCCGCTGGTTTCCTGATCCGACGGACGAGGCTGCTCCCCGGCTGGCTGGCGTGGGTGTCGTGGGTACTCGCTTTTGCTGCCGCCACAGTGATCCTCGGTTTCATTGCTCTTCTCGGCACCGCGCTGTGGGTGATCGTGGTCGGCGCGATTTTCACTGTCCGCCGCTCGGCCAAGAGTTAGAGTCCGCGGCATGGCGCCAGGTATACGCGTCGCGCTCGCCGAGGACCATGCGCTGGTCCGCGACGGGCTGACCCGGCTGGTGCAGTCCGAGGACGACTTCGAAGTGGTCGGGGTGGCGTCGGACCTCCCCGACCTCCTGGCGTTGGTCGTAGCACAGGACCCGGACGTGGTGGTGACCGACATCCGCATGCCGCCGACGAGGGTTGACGAAGGGATCCAGGCCGCTGCCTGGTTGCGGGCCAACCGGCCGAAGACGGGGGTGGTGGTGCTGAGCCAGTACGCCACCCCGGCCTTGGCGCTGGCCCTCCTCGGCGACGGCTCGGCCGGCCGTGCCTACCTGTTGAAGGAGCGCGTCGCGGGTGCGACCGAACTGGCCGGCGCCATCCGAACCGTGGCCGAAGGAGGGTCGGTGATCGACCCCACCGTGGTCGACGACCTGGTCCGAAGCCGCGCAGGCAAGCGAAATTCCGACCTGTCCTGGCTGACCCCGAGGGAGTCCGAGATCCTGGCGGGCATGGCCCGGGGACACAGCAATGCCGGCATCGCGGCGAGCCTTGGCCTTTCCGAACGGGCCGTCGAAAAGCACATCAACTCACTCTTCTCCAAGCTCGGCCTGCGAGAAGAACGCGACGTCAACCGGCGAGTCAAGGCCGTTCTCATGTACCTGAGCGACCAGGACGGTTCATGATGGGTGCATGGCAGTGACCGCGACCGCCGTGGGCGTTCTCGTCGTGGACGACCAGGCGCCGTTCCGGCGGGCAGCACGAACCGTCATCGAGAGCTTGGATGATTTCCAGCTGATCGGCGAGGCCGAAACGGGAGAGGAAGCGCTCGCCATGGTCGACGACCTCCACCCCTCCGTGGTCCTTATGGACATCAATATGCCGGGCATCGACGGGATCGAAGCGACAAGGCGGATGGTCGCGGCCGACCCGAACGTTTTCGTGATCCTCTGCTCGACGCTGGCTTTCTCCGATCTTCCCGGCGAACTCGAATCCAGCGGAGCCCGGGCCTACCTGAGCAAGGAGCTCTTCGGGGCTGACGAGCTCCGCCGGATATGGGGCGGCGGACGACGGGGATCATTCATCGCTGCTGGGCACCCGTAACTGGCACCGAACCCGACACCTCGACACCTTCGCCAAGCCGAGATGTCCATCGGACCGTGCCGCCGATCGCGCCGAGACGGTCGGTCATGTTGGTAAGCCCGTGCCCACGAGGCGTGACGGTTGGATCGAATCCCGGTCCGTCGTCGATCACTCGGAAAAAGAGAGTGGCGTCGTCACTCCACACGCGCACTTTCGCGGTTGCGCCGGGTGCGTGCTTGGCCGAGTTCTGTAGCGCCTCGAGACAGCAGAAATAGACAGCAGCCTCTGTGTCCTGATCGAAGCGGCTGTTCGTGCTCACGTCGACCGAGACTGAGAGCGGGCTGCGGGCCGCGGCCGCGCCGAGCGCCGGTGCCAGGCCTCCGTCGGCGAGCAGCGGAGGGTAGATGCCGTGAGCAAGATCTCTCAGCTCGCGAATCGTCTCTTGGACCTCTAAGGTCAGATCGTCGAGCATGCGAGCCGCCGAGTCGGGGTCGTCGGCCATAAGGTCGCGCGCCAACCGCAACTCGATCGCGAGAGCCACCAGGTTCTGCTGCGCGCCATCGTGGAGGTCGCGTTCTACCCGCCGCCGTTCCGCGTCTCCACTGGCAATGATGCGCGCACGCGACTCCCTCAACTCCTCCGCCTGGACCCGAAGCTCGGCCAGAGTGTCCTGCAGCGCGCTGTCCAGCTGCATGTTGTGCAACGCAAGTCCAACCTCGCGGGCCAGATCGGACAGCACTCTGTCGTCGTCCTCCGCGAACGGTTCGGCAGAAGCCGCGCGCTCGACCACAAGAAGACCGAGCAGCTCACCCGCGTTGCGGATGGGAGCAACCCGTAGCTGGTGATCGCCATTTGGATGGACCAACTGCGGCAGCCAAACCTCGACCCACGCGTTTCCCGAGACCATCGCACGCGCCACCGCCGGCCGCTCCCGGTCGCTGACGAGTATCGAGCGGGGGCCTCCGTCGGCAGGTGCCCCCGCGACCCGCTCGAGCACGCCTCCCGATCCGGTGTAGACCTCGGCGCTCGACAAATTCATCGAGCGAACCAACGACTCCGACAACTGAAGCAGCAGCTCCTCCATCGGTGTGTTCCGTGTCAGCCGGCTCGCGAACGCCCGGATGAGTTCGTCGGGTGCCTGCTTGGCGCCATACACAAGCCGGTTGGCTGTGCTCAGAAAACTCCGGCGCGCCGGTCCGAACGACACCGCCGCCAGCGCTGCGGCCACCATCGAAAGTCCCAGCGTCTCGCGATCTGACTTCTGCTTCGGAGGATTACCGAGGCCGCGCACCACGATCAGGTACACCACCGAGATCATCGCCGCGAACGTTCCGAGCGCCAGCGTGTCGACAAGCACGCGTCCGCCACGACCACTGCCCCGGCGCGACTCCGAGGCCGCTCTCGCGACGGCGGGAGCTGCTGAAGCGCCCACGGCGACGGGCCCCAGGTCATCCGGCCAGCCGACCAAGGTCCGCAATGCCGCGCTCACGACGATCACCGAGGTGCCCGCCACTATCCCGGCGGCGAGCCAGCGCAGCCGGTCCCGGTCTGCAGCCGGACCGCGTCGATAACCTCGGCGAACGGCATCCACCAACCACCAGAACGTCACCACCCCAGCCAGTGCTGCGGCGGTGACTTCGACCGCCCGACCGTCCGGCGGGAAACGCGACGCGGCCAATGCCGTTGCGGCAAGGAAGCTTGCGAAGGCGACGAGGGGGATCCCGTTGCGCCTCCACACGAGCCAACCCGCTGCCGCCCACAGCGCTGCGACGCCGAGACCGCATCCGACCACGTTCGACACTGGTACTTCGGAGAACCCGACAGCGACGGCCACCCACGAGAGAAGCAGCGCGGCCGCAGCAGCGATTCGCGACGAGGTGGCGCTCACTCTTCGATCCGGCCGTCCCGCATCGCCACCAAGCGGGACGCGGAGGTGGCCACCTCGGGGTTGTGCGTCACCATGACAATCGTCTGGCCTGCGGCGTGCAGGCGGCGGAGCAGCTCCATGATCTCCCGGCCGCCCTCGGTGTCGAGCGAACCGGTCGGTTCGTCCGCCAACAGCACCGTCGGGTCGTTGGCGAGGGCGCGCGCGATGGCGAGCCTCTGTCGCTGACCACCCGAGAGCGACGTGGGCATGGTCATCGCCTTGTCGGCCACCCCCAAGAGGTCGAGGAGATCCCGGCCGCGGGATTCGGCGGCACGCCGGCTTCTGCCGGCGATGACCGCCGGAAGGGTCACGTTTTCCAGAACCGTCATCCCTTCGAGAAGGTTGAAGAACTGGAACACGATCCCTATGTGCCGCCGTCGCATCCGGGCGAGGCCGTCTTCGTCCAGACCGGCCAGCGGCTGTCCCGCCACGCGGATCTGACCTCCGTCTGGCACGTCGAGCCCGGCGATCAGGTTGAGAAGTGTGCTCTTCCCGCATCCCGACGGACCCATGATGCCCACGAACTCACCAGCCTGCACCACGAGGTCGGCGCCCCGGAGGGCCCGGATGGGCGCGTTGTCCGCCTCGAACATCTTGCGGACACCGTGCGCGACCACCGCGCCCGATAACGCGGTGCGCTCAACCTGTACCCCGCGGGCATCCGTGCCCTCCACATCTTCAACGGTAGGGGTTCCAGCCGTCTCTCGTGAGGGTGCTGTCCCTCTCGCCTGGTGTGGATAACACCCGGCGAGGGACAGGTCATTCAAGCTTGCCGGACCAACTTCCGATGAGTTTCTAGGAGGCTCATCCAAAAGTGATCGTGGCCGAACAGCGAATATCCCTGCCTGGGCGAGCACAGCTGCTGAGCGTGGCGCGTCAGCCGCTCTTCCTCGCCTATGCCATCGGTCCCGTGACGCTGGTGCTGTTCTGGCTTTTCCGGGACATGCACGACATAGCCGACCACCCGATGTGGGTTTACGGGCTGCTCTGGCTCATTCCCGCGGTCCTGTCGACAGCGGCGACCGTTCGTGACGCGAAGCACCCGACGGCGTGGACGCTTCAGGGTCGGGCCGCTACAGGCGCCCTGGCCACCACGCTGATCATCTATGCCACTGGGTGGGGACCGGCCGTGGACGTCGTATACCTCGTCGCGGCTCAACAATTGGTTGCAGAGAAGGGCGCCGCCGCCTGGCGGGTTTGCAGGCTGTGGGCCTTCGCGGGAATCGCGGGCGGTCAGATCGCGGTCGCCGTCGGGATCGCCCCCTCGTACATCCGTACGCCGCTCGACAACGGAATTGCGGCCCTCGGCGCCGTCGCCTTCCTCTACGTCTCCCGAATGGCGGAGACGATCTCGGCCGACAGAGAACGGGCCTGGGAGGCAGCGCGCGTGACCGGTGAGAGGTTCGCGTCGCTCGTCCAGAACTCCTCCGACATGATCCTCGTTTTGGACGAAGTAGGAACGGCGATTTACGCCGGCGGCGCGTGCGAACTGATAACCGGGATGACCGCGCAAGAGCTCCACAAGGCGGACCTTCGCTCACTCGTTCATCCCGACGACATCGAGCCGGTCAGAAATTATCTTGCGGAAGCGCTTCTCCTTCCTGGGCCGAGCCAGCCGGTGGAGATGCGCGTACGACGGCCCGACGGGATATGGCGACACGTCGAGGCGGTGGGAACGAACCAGAGGGCCAACCCGTCGATCGGAGGGGTCGTTCTGAACGTCCGGGATGTCACGGACCGCAAACGGGCGGAAGCTGAGCTCGCGCACAACGCCATGCACGACGGGCTGACCGGGCTTCCGAACCGAGCCTTGTTGCTCAAGAGATTGTCCGACAGCCTGGCCCGGTTGCAGCCAGGGGCTGAGCAGCCGGCGCTGCTGTTCCTCGACGTCGACCGGTTCAAGCTGATCAACGACAGCCTCGGCCACGACACCGGCGACCAGTTGCTTGTCGAGGCGGCTGGGCGGCTGCGCTCTGCGTTGCGAACTGGAGACACGGTCGCTCGTTTCGGCGGCGATGAGTTCGTGATCCTTTGCGAGCCGCCGGGAGACCCGGTGGTGGTCGCGCGCCGCCTGTTGGAAACATTCGATCAGCCCTTCCGTCTCGCCGGCGAGGACTTCTATTTGACGGCCAGCATCGGAGTCGCCTCCGCCGAGGATCTGGCTTCCAACCCGGCGGAGCTGATCCGCGATGCCGACACTGCGATGTACCGGGCCAAGGAGCTCGGACGCGGCCGGGTCCAGGTATTCGACGAGGAGGCTCGGGCCAGCGCCTTGGCCAGGGTCCACACCGAGCACCTTCTCCGCGGCGCCGTCGATCGCGGCGAGCTGAGGCTCTTCTACCAGCCGATCCTCGACCTCCGAACCGGAGAACTCGTTGCGGCCGAAGCCCTTCTCCGCTGGCAGCACCCCCACGAAGGGCTGATCGGTCCGCAGCAGTTCATCGAAGTCGCCGAGGACAGCGGGCTGATCATGATGCTCGGTGATTGGGTGCTCCGGCAGGCCTGCGACCAAGCGACGATGTGGGCCGCAAACGGGTCACCAGTGCACATGGCGGTCAACATCTCGGCCGGCCAACTCGCACACGAGGATTTCGCGAAAACTGTGGAGGAGATGCTCCGCCGGCCGTTGCACCTGACGCTGGAGCTGACCGAGAGCGCGCTGATACGCGACCCTCACGCGGCGGCCGAACGGATCGGCAAGCTCAAGGCGCTCGGCGTGTTTCTCGCGATGGACGACTTCGGTACCGGCTACTCCTCGCTCGCCAATCTCCGCACATACCCGTTCGACAAAGTGAAGATCGACCAGCGTTTCGTTGCCGGCCTGACCGTGAGCTCCGAGGACGAAGCGATCGTGAAGGCGATCATCGGACTGGCCCACGACCTTGGGCGGATCGTTATCGCAGAAGGCGTCGAAACCTGCGAGCAGCTCGCAGTTCTTCGAGCCCTCGGCTGCGACAGGGCGCAGGGTTTTCATCTTGGCAAGCCGCAGCCGGCCCCCGAGGATCCCTCAAAGCTCCTCAACGGGACGGTCATCCACCAGCCGGCTGTCATCTAACGGCTAGCCGTCAGGATCGTCGGCTAGGTCAGCGGTGGTGTAGTCGTATATCTCCTGCAGCGCGTCGCTGAGACCGCGGCTGGCCATGCCGTCCTCTTTCAGACGGTTGACCCATTCGGGCCCCCACGGCGTGCCGAGCACTGCTTGGTAGGCGTCCCAGCCCGTGTCGCCGTCCTTTCGGGGATGACGCCAGTTGGTGCGTGCAAGGGCTCCCAGTTCCGCCCAGTTGAGCCTTCCTGCGATCTCGCTGCCGTAGTCGTGGCCTTCGTCGTAGGCGGCCTGAGCCTGCTTTTGGAACCTGTCTTTCAGCCGGTCCAGGGTGTCGGCGTCTACGCGCCGGTGCCGAGGTTTGAAGGCCTCGTCGGGCGTCGGGGCGTGGGTTCTGGTCGCGCCGAACGCTTGGCGCAGGGCTGTCTGAACGATCTCGGAGACGCTCAGGTTGAGCCCGTGTACCTGATCCTGGATCTCGGTCCAGAGTCCATCCGGTATGTAGACGCTGCGTTTAGCCATCTGCCCTTCTCACCAAGCCTGTTTGCAACTGTAGTACATCCTACCCTTGACGCTTTGTCGTACCCATTCTATCCTACCTATATATCCTACAGCGCCGGAGGTGAGGTCGGGTGGGAGCACCTGTCGAGGAAGCGGTGCAGGAGCTGCTGGGGAGCGTCTCGTCCGTGGTGGAGTCTGCGCTCCGCTCGGCGATGTCCGCTGCCGACGCGGCGTGCACGTATTGGGGCCAGCCCCGTTCCGGTCCGCTGTGGACCTCGGAACGGATCGCTCATGTCGCCGAGCGGTTCGTTGCCGAGATCAGGCCCCGCTACGACGACGGCTACCACGCCGGCATAGCGGTCGCTGAAACGATCACCTGGTCGCAACTATCTGAACTGGTGAGATCGCCTTGGCGAATTCGCCGCGCACGATTCGGCGACGACGGCGAGCGCGTCCTCGAGGACCGGTGGGGTACAGAGTGGCGAACCCGCCTCGACGACCCGGTCACCGTGCGGGGAATGCAGGAGGCGCTGAGCGAAGTGCGGGCCGCAGTGATGGAAACCGAGCATCTCCATACCGATCGCGGCACTGGCGAGAGCGAGCGCAGCACCGCTGGGGAAGACGTGCCGGAAGGAGATCCGGGTGAAACATAGGCACCCGACGTCGCATCTACTACCCGAACTGCGCGCGCAGATCATCTTCGCCGAACCGCGTCCGGAAGAGCTGGTGATCGACGTGCTTTGCGCGCCCGACGAACACCGCCTTAGCGGGACCGCGTTTTCGCTGGACGCGGCGATTCCACTTCAGGCCTGGGCGCTCCTGGCCGTCCTTGCGGTGGACCGCTGGGCCACTCTCTGCTCTGAGGTAAAGCTCAAGTTCCGGTACAACCAGTCGGTAGCTCAGGTCTCGATCGCCGACGAGCACCACACTGTGTTACTCGATCTTCGCAGCCGGCCCATCGGCCTCTCGGGCGACGAGAAGACCGACCCCATCAGCAGCCGCCACAGCACCGTGTGATCCAGGTGTTCGTGCGGTCAGACCCGGGTCATCTTTGTGAGCCACGCGAGAGCGGTCGGAGGGTCCAAGTTGATGTCGAACGTCTCGGCCGTGATGGATGAGATGCTCCAACCTTGGGCGAACGAGTTGCGAATCTCCGCTTGGGTCACTCGCCTCGGGCCCCAATCGCCGGGCTGGCGGTCACTGAAGCAACACATGAGATAACGACCTCCCGGGTAGACCACGGCGCGCAGCTGATCCACGTACTGAGCGCGTCGCTCGTCATCGAAAACATGGAACAGCCCGCTGTCGATGACGGTGTCGAACTGCTCGCCCAGATCGCTGAGCTTGAGGGCGTCCCACAGCAGGAACCTCGGCGACAGGCCGCGTTCGGTCGCCTTCGCGGTTGCCGCATCGATCGCCCGGGGAGCAGCGTCGACACCGGTGACTTCCAGTCCGCGGGCCGCGAGCATCAGCGCGTGTTCGCCGGTGCCACACCCCGCGTCGAGGACGCTACCCGAGATGTCACCCTCGTCCGCCAAACGAACGAACACCGGTTGCGGGCGTCCGATATCCCAGGGCGGGGTGGACAGGTACATCTCGTCGAACTCGTGAGGCGCCCTTGCCTGCGCCGGCCCGGGCCTCGCTACATCGGGAATGTCGCTCACGTCTTAAGCAGACCGCTCTTCGTACTCTTCAGCCGCTCAGCACGGGATGTCGGCGTCAAAACCGCCGGAAGGGTATTGCGTGTAGGTCACCCGGCCGCCCGTGAAGCTCGCGGATCCGCATCCCGTCATGGCTTGGGCTTGGGAGGAGTAACCCGCCAACCAAGCCGGGTTGTTGCCGAAGGTCGATCCGGTTCCGCCTGTGATCTGGGTCCACTGGTATCCGGTGGAGTAGAAGCCCACCGTGGTGACACCCTCACTTTGTAGCCCGGCCACCTCGCCCTGCAGGGCGGCCGCGTCGTTGGCTTGGTACTGGGGGCTCTGCCCGTAAGCCCCTTCCAGGGTCTGCCAGCTGTTGCCCGTCTCGACATCGAACCACCAGACGACCGAGGCCGGATTGATGCTCGTGCCGGCGACTGCGTTCACCGCGTCCTGGAACGAGTCGCGGGCGGCGTTGTAGCCGTAGTCGAACGAGCACGCCGTCGAGTTCTGGTCGGAGGTCGTGCAGTTCTGGGGCGAAGCCTGCCCGCTCGTGGGCCAATGCGAGGAATAGGCCGGTCCGGGGTCGGCAGTGTTCGCGTAGAACTGCAGCCCATGCCCGTCGCCCCAGTTTGCCTGGCTGGCGAGGCACGGGTTGGCGGACAGCACTATGCCGTCATTGACCCCGACTATTGAAAAGCTCGCCGCCGGCGGAAGCGTCGTGTTGCACTGCGGGTAGGAGATGTCGTAAGCCGCGTTTACCGTCCAACTGAACGTGGTGCTGCCCGACGCGCCGCCGTTGGTGTCCAGCGCAGTCACCAGGACAGATGATTGCGTCGCGCTCGTTGGAGTTCCGCTGATCAGCCCGGTTGCGGTGTTGATGTTCAACCCACCGGGAAGGCCAGTTGCGCTGTAGTTCAGCACGCCACCGTTCGAGTCGCTGGCGCGTATTTGCAGTCCTACAGCTCGACCGGTGCTGGAGATCTGGTTGCCTGGGTTACTCACGCTGACGCTGGCCGAGCCGCCGCCACCGCCCCCACCGCCACCGTGGTGGCTTCCCGACGTAGTCACGTGCCCAGCGGCGAACGCTTCACCACCACCGAACCAGAACAGCGCAACAGCAACGCACGAACACACCGCGATACGACTACGAGACCGCGTTTCCGCCATATCCGCCCCTCCTAGGAACTCGACTGCGCCGCAAATATACTGCGCCCTCGCGGGCCTGATCGACCAACGATGGCCTTATTGCTCGATTGTGGTCATTGCTCAATGGTGGTCGTTCCCAGCCGTCTTCCTGCGTATTAGCTCCCGGTCCTATGGAGGCGCCGGAGGATCTGGACCCGGCTCGCGTACCTCGCCGGCGTCGCCTGACTCGCGCCGGGGTTTGAGTAGTCCTGCTTTGCGGTCTTGTTCGGTTTTGGCTTGGTGGTCGGTCCAGCAGCGGGGCTGAAGGTTGTTGTAGCTGGTGGGCCCGTTGTTGGCGACTGGGTCGACGTGATCGAGTTGGAGCCGGTGCCGTTTGCCGCAGTCGGCGCATCGCTTACCTGTGAAGTCGGGCGGATCACCGATA
The DNA here is from genome assembly GCA_036378675.1 of Acidimicrobiales bacterium. Taxonomy (NCBI): domain Bacteria; kingdom Bacillati; phylum Actinomycetota; class Acidimicrobiia; order Acidimicrobiales; species Acidimicrobiales bacterium. The sequence goes on along the minus strand of DASUWA010000013.1, from coordinate 102,832 downwards.
TCGAGCGCGGCGCGCAAATGTGCGGGGATGTGCCGGCCGAGCCGGGTGAGGGTGAGGATGTTCACCGCGTCGTGTAGCACCACGTTGAAGAAGGCGTCCTTGGCGAGCTGTTTGGCCACGTCTACAGGGATGGGGCCACCGTCGACGATGTGGCAGGGTTCGCCCTCGTGGACATGACCGCGCCGCCAGGCCCGGATGTCACAGACCAAAGACAGCTCGACGTTGGTTGCCCGCTTGGAGTCACCGGACTGGTTGAGCATGTCGACCAACGCGTCGGCGCCGTACTGCTCCAACGAGTCGACCTGGGCGTCGGGGTCTTTCTTGGCGGCGGTGCGCAGCTTGTGTGCGTGTAGCTCAAGCCGGCGGGCCAGCACCACACCGGTTTCGGGTGGAAGGGCGCCGCTGAAGCGGACCATGCCCAACGCATCCCGCCAGGACCGGAAGCTGCGCGCCTTGCGCTGGCGCTCGTGTAGCTCTTCGCGCTTCATCGCTCCCAGGCGGACGTCCCGGGCCTCCTCCCGCAGGCGGCCGAGATCAGACTTACGCGCAAGGTCGACCAGTTCGCCTTCGGAGCCGGGAACCTCGGAGTTGGTGTTGGTGATCTCCTCCGCCTGGTCCAAGGACAGCTCGCCGGCGAGAAGCGCCTCCTTGGTCTTGTCGCCGAGCTTGCCCGCGGTGTTCAGGTTCCGCTTGGCCTCACCGGGCGTTGTGCCGGATTGGCGCGCCAGCCAGTCGGCGCCATCATTGAAACCTTTCTGCTCGTGCGCCTTGCATTCGACCGCGCGGGCGGCGGCCAACAGCCGCACACCGGCACACGCCTTCTCAGTGTTGGAGAGCTCCTCCACCAGCTCAGCGCAGTCCGCCCCGCTGTACGCGCCCACTTCGAAGTCGGCCAGCAACGACCGCAACTGACGAGCAGCAAACACAAGCGATGCCGGCACAACACCTCCTCCAAGGCGCACAAAACAAACCTGTATTTGGAGGAGGCCGCTTCAAAGCATCGGCACGCCCGGCCTCGAGGCGTCACCCAACACTATACCCAAACATATGTTCGTAGGGTCACGACTTTGGGAATTTTTTTCTGCGACGGCTACCGTACCGAGCGCCATGGGGATCGGATCCCGCTGGGGGATTCTGGCAGCCGCTGCGGTCGCGCTGGCATTGCCGAGCGCGCTGGACAGTGCGCGCGCGGCGGTAGGACCGACTGGGACAGGGGCGGCCGCGACCCCCTTTCCCGGATGCGCAGCCCCTCCCGCGCCGGCCCAACCTGCCGCTCCAGTGGTGGGAACGGTCGCGTGTCAGGAGCTCACCACCCACGACCTCGGTAACGGGATCCCCGCCCCGTTCGAGTACTACGTGCCCGCGGCGTGCACGCCGATCAACCGGGTCGAATGCCCGGTGCTCTACCTGCTGCACGGCTTCGGAGGGAGCTACACCGAGATGCTCGGGACGCCTGGCACGACCTCGTCCGCGTGGATTCAAACTCTCGACCATTCACCCCCAGCCGGTTTCGAATCGGCGCCGTGGCAGTACTACGACCCTCGGACGTGGAAGCAAGCACCGGCGATCAACTTCATCCTGGTTGCGCCGTTGGGTCAGACACTCCCTGGGGGTTACGGCCCCGCGGCCGGCTTGGACAGCTACTGGACCGACTGGAATCCCCGGTATGCGCTTGGAGGCGACGAGCAGAGGTATGCGACGCCGCCACCGGAATTCGAGCACTACCTGACCTACGAGCTTCCCGCGTTCGTCGAATCTTTTCTGCCGGCCGAGACGGGGCGGGCCGGTCGTGCGATTGCCGGCGTGTCGCTCGGAGGTTACGGAGCGTTCAAGGAAGGCTTGCTGCATCCGGACCTCTGGTCATCGACGATCTCGGTTTCGGGCGCGCATAACTTTCTGTTCGCCCCGGCACCTCCCCCGCTACCTCCAGGGGTGAGCCCGCCCATCCCGATCACATACACTCGCCTGCCCGCGCCGACCGGTCCAGTCACCGGGTTGCCGGCGCCACAACAGTTGGGCACCTTCTTGACCGCGCTCGACGCACTAGGCGATCCCGTCGCCGACCAGGCCTACTTCCGGGGCAACATGCCGACCGACCTCGCAGGGAACGGCCGCGCCGGGATCGGCATCGACAGCTTCGTTAACGACATGGTCGCACGTCGATCACAGGACGCGGGCGACACCCCCTTCGAGGTGATCGTGTTCCCGATGAACATGGACATGCAGCTCGCTTTCGATACTTCCGGCGTGGCGAACACATTTGCGATCCACCAGGGCGTCCACTCCGACATTTATCGCAACGCGTGGTTCAGAGGACTCATCCAATTCGCGCTGGCTCACATCCAGCGTCCCGATCCGACGCCGGTCAGCTTCGACTACCGGACCATTCGGACTCAGTTTTCTATCTGGGGGTGGAGTTTCTCCGGACAGCGCGCCGCAGTGGAATTTCTCGACCTCAGCAACGTCAACTGCGACCAAGTGACGATGCAAGGGAGCGGAACCTGGACCGTTACCCCTCCTGCGAGCTGCCACGTTCACCACACTTTGTCCGTCGACCTCGGGCCTTCGAGTCCCGTCGATCAGCCGGTGCCCGTGTTTGGCCGCACGGTTACGGTCCACATTCGATAGTCAAGGGTCACCTTCCAGTCATTGAACCCAGCTGGGGGATCACGGACCGTTCGACAGCCCGACTCGGCGCAGTTCGATCAGCTCTAGCCCGAACGCCTCGATCTGCGCCCGGACCCCGTAGAGCGCCGGTCTCCCATCGCGACCCTACGAAGCGAGTTTGCGGCTTCTTGAAAGTGGGGTCATCATCTCGCGATGGGGATAGTTGATGACCTGATTGCTCACCCCGGGATGTACGTCGGCGTCGACAAAGTGCTGAACACAGATCGGGTGGGAGCGGCGCGTATCGTCATTTCGCCGCTCCCGGGCGGAGCCGGGGTGACGTTGGATTACGAGATCTTCAATCCGTCCACTCCTGATCGGCCCCTCGGGCACGTGGAGCGGAGCCTCATCGGCCGGACTCACCGCGGTTCTGCCGTGATGGTGATAAGTGATATCCACGCGGCTTCGGTCGCGATCCTCCGGGAGTCCAAGCCGGGGGTGTTCGAGCTGGGGAGCGAGGTCGCGGCGTACCCAATGAAGGTGATGATCTCGATGCCGGAGCCAGAGCGCCTCCATCACTCGTGGTGGTACGGCGCGCCCGGAGAGGAACCTGTGGAGCGAGTAGTCGCCGATCTGTACCGTCTGCGCTGATTGCCTCATCTGGAACCAATCGCTGCGAGCCACAAGACGAAGACGCGCACAGCCCGGCCGGCTGAATCCCGAAGAACGGGATTCGACAGAATCCACTCCCATCTCGACGCGAACTAATCAACCAGAAGTGCGCCCTCCATCGACGGTGAATACTGCACCGGTAATGTGCCGTGACTGATCGGACAGTAGATGAACAGCCAAGGCGGCGACTTCCTCGGGAGGCACGAGTTCTCCAAGGGGAACGCTCGCGAGGCCACTTTCGATATGGCCCGAGATTCGACGGACCATCGGAGTGTCGCTGAGACCGGGTGCCAGCACGTTCACTCTGATCCGCCGCTCCGCAAGCTCGAGCGCGAGACCTCGGGCAGCGGCGTGGAGCCCCGCCTTCGCTGCGACATAGGAGAGTCTGCGCTCCCGAGGACGGATTGCCATCGATGATCCATTAGCGAGCAGGGACCCACCGTCTGCGACGTGACCCAACGCTGAAATCAGGGTGAACATCGCGCCTGTGAGGTTGACGTTCAGGACTCGATCCCACTCCTGCCAGTCGAGCGAATCCACCGGGACCGGCGGGGGGAGTACTCCCGCATTCGCGAACACCCCGTGAAGCGGTCCCACTTCAGCGACCAGCGAGTCGATCGACGCAACCAGTTCGCTTCGGTCCGTGACGTCGGAGACCCGCATGGCGATGCGGCCCCCGCCTAACCGGACCGACTCTGCTGTCGAGCGGAGGCCTTCTTCGTCACAATCGATGGCCGCGATGATCGCTCCCTCCCTTGCTGCGAGCAGCGCGGTCGCGCGCCCTATGCCGCTGCCGGCCCCGGTGATGAGCACCACCCGCGAATCAAGAGAACGATCGACGCAGTCAGACTAGTGATCGTGCTGCCCCTCGAGCTGCCGAGTTATACGCTACTCAGTTAGTCGTCGAACATCGCAAAGATGGTGTAGAGCCCTTCCGCCAAGAGCGAGTGGGTGAAGATCGCCTCCGCCATCTCGCGGTAGGTGAGCTTGCCCAGCATGGCCAACTGGATGATCGTCATGATCTCGCCGCGCTGCTGGCAATACCCTGGACTTCGTGGTCACCCCTGGTCATGGCCTGCTGATATTCGACGGCGATTGCGGTTTCTGCACCTCGTCGGCCGGGTGGGTCGCCAAAAGTTGGCGTCCTGGCCCGCGGGCGATCCCCTGGCAACATTTGGGGTCGGACGGCCTCGAGGCCTTGGGGCTCAGCGCGGAGGATGCCAAGGAAGCAGCGTGGTGGGTCGACGAGTCTGGGCGAACGTTCAAGGGCCATCGAGCCATTGCCAAGAGCCTGCTCGCCTCGAGTGGTTGGAAGCGAGTGGCCGGAATTCTGCTGAGCTATCCACCCTTGTTGTGGTGCGCGGCCGCCGTCTACACGGTCGTCGTCCGATACCGCTACCGGCTGCCGCGAGGAACACCGGCTTGCCGAGTCACACCTCAGGGGCCGCACACCTCGACGGGCGCAAGCCAACCAGGAGAGGGGCGCTGAGAGGACGAACGGGCTCCCCCATCGTCGCTACTCTGTCCCGATGAGCAGCCAGCGAGTGCCCGGTGGGGTGGTGCACAGGCTTCCAGCAGACCTGCACGAGGCGCTGGCCTCCAACCCCACCGCACTCGATGCGTGGAACGACATCACGCCGCTTGCCCGCAACGAGTTCATCTGCTGGGTCGAGGACGCCAAGCAGGAGAAGACCAGAGAACGCCGTATACGCCGGACCCAGGAGGAGCTGGAGGAAGGCCAACGTCGGCCCTGCTGCTGGCCGGGGTGCAGCCACCGCGAGCGCAACGGAAAATAGCAGCGGCGCGCGCACTTCCGCCTGAAGGGTTCTAAACCGGAGTTACCGCTCCGAACAACGTCGCAAGCGCTCGAGGAAGTTTTGGGTCCTTGAGGACTCCCGCCCACGCCACATACATCAGCCCCGTCGGACCGCCTCCTCGCGCTATGTTCCTGGTGGCGGGATCGGGGCGGACTCAACGACTGAGGACAATCACGTCCTTAAGCGACGGAGGTCGCTATCCACGGTGTCCCGGTGGCAGCCGCCGTTTGCAGGAGCTCCGTGATCTCCTCGTTCGGCCTCGGCTCGCTGTAGAGGAATCCCTGCAACAAGTCGCAGCCCTGAACGGTCAGCAACTCGGCCTGCGCGCTGGTCTCGACTCCCTCGGCCGTCACGCCCATCCCCATCAGGTGCGCCATCTCGATCGTCGCGGTGACGATCGCCGCGTCGTAACGGTCTTTCGGTAACCCGGACACGAAGGACCGGTCGATCTTGATCCGGCCCACCGGGAAGTGCTTGATGTGCGTCCAGCTTGAATACCCGGTTCCGAAGTCGTCCAGGGCGAGTCCGACACCTAGATGCCGGAGCTGGGCGAGGGTCTCGGCGATGCGTTCCGGCTCCTGCATGGCTGCGGTTTCGGTGAGCTCCAACTCGAGCAGCTCGGGGCGCACCCCGGTGTCGTGCAGTACGCGGTCCACCAGGGTCACCAGATTGGCGCCTCGGAACTGGTGGGCCGACAGGTTGACCCCGACCCTAACGGGCGGGAGCCCGGCGTCCTCCCAACGCTTGCACTGCTTGGCCGCCTCGAAAAGCACACAAGCGTCGACCGCGCCGATGAGTCCGCGCTCCTCGGCCAACGCGATGAACTCTCCAGGCGGAAGCATCCCCCGGCGTGGATGGTTCCAGCGAACCAGTGCCTCGACCGCAACTACCTCGCCCGTGCCCGCCGCCACTTGAGGCTGGTAGTACACGACGAGCTCCCTCCTTCGCACCGCCTCGTGCAGGTCTGCCTCGAGCTCCAGGAGCTGCCGAGACCTGGCGTTCATCGCGGGGGCGTAACGCAGTTGGTTGTTGCGGCCTGCCAGCTTCGCCCCGTACATCGCTGTGTCGGCGTTCTTCAACAGCGTCTGAGCATCCTTCCCGTCCTCGGGATAGAGCGCCACGCCAACGCTCGCAGACAGGAACAATTCCTGCCCATCGAGGTTGAACGGATCTCGGAACGCGGTAAGAACGCGGTCTGCGATGGTCGCGGCATCCTCCGGGCCGGTAACACCGTTGAGGAGCAAGGTGAACTCGTCGCCTCCGAGCCGGGCAAGGGTGTCGGTGTCCCGGACGCACGCTTGCAGGCGAGCCGCCGCCACCTTGAGGAGCCGGTCGCCCATCGCGTGGCCCATGCTGTCGTTGACGTTCTTGAAGCGATCGAGGTCACAGAAGAGCAGGGCCACCTGGCGACCCTCGGTCCTGGCCCGCGCGAGACAGCTGTCGAGCGCCTCCGAGAAGTGCCGGCCATTGGGGAGCTCGGTCAGAGCGTCTTGATAGGCGAGTTCCTTGATGCGCCGCTCGTCACGCTGTAAGCGTCGCACGGCTTCGCGCTCCTGCTCCAGCAGGCGTACCTTCTCGAACGCCAGTGCCGCTTGGTCGGCCATACCGGTCAGGCGGTCGGCAAGGGCCTGCTGGTCGACCAACGGAGGCGCGGTGGCCGTTCGCAGTGCGGCGATGGCCCCCAGCATCTCGCCCCTGCTCTGGATCGGAACGGCGAGTATCTCCTCGATGTCGGTTGCCATCAGCCGGTTCCGCAGGTAGGGGTCGGCAGTGTCCCGGCGGATGTGCTGCGGCATCCGGGTGCGGAGCATCTCGGCGAGCACGGGCGTGTCGGTAAGCGATATCGCTCTCCTCGGCATTTCCTGCAGATCGAGGTTGCCAAACCAGGAGCGGGCCCGGACGCGAAGCTCCTCATGCTTCGGATCCCACAAGAGAACGCTCGCGCGATTCGCTCCAATGACCGTAGGCACCGCGTCGGCGAGCTTTTGGGCCACCTCGTCGGTCGAGGTCGCCAGAGCCAGCCGCCGGGCCAGCTCGAGCAACGCGCTCGCCGTCTCACCCCGACGGCGGGCTTCCTCGAGGGCAGTGGCCGCGTCAAGCGCGACAGCGGCTTGCCGGGCGTATGCGGCCAAGAGCCTGCGCTCCTCTGGAAAGAAGATGTGCTCGAACTCGTAGACCGCAACGAGCCGTCCGTAGAACCGCCGGGACGACGCCACGTCGACGATCAGCCGAGAGCCGCCGCCGTCGTCGGGCTCGGCCGCCAGCACCTCCGAGGCCAGCCGAAGAGCCTCATCGCTCGACATTCCGTCGTGGTGAACCGATACGCCCTCGGCGTCGCCACCGAGAGCCAGCAGGAAGCGTTGAGCCCTGACCGCGTCGGCGGCGCGGCGGGTGATGCGGCGTAGGACAGTGTCGACGTCCGCAGGCGACACCAGGTCGACGATCGTCGACTGCAGCTCCTCGTAGCGTTCGGTCAGGAGCCGCAACTCCTCCTCGAGATAGGCGACCTTGTCACGCCGCCGACTCCACAGCAGGCGGTGACGCGCCCGCCACTTGAGTGTGTAGATGCAGGCCGGAGCCCCGCGCACCTGGCATTCATCGTGCATGACAACGGCGGGCTCCAGGCCGAAGAGTGCCGGGATTTGAGAAAGGAGGCCGGTTGTGTACTCGCAGTCGATGATGTTCGGCTCGTAGCCGTCGTGGAGGCGGTTCGAGATCACCGCACCCTCGCGACCGACCGATAAGGCTTCGCACGTGTAGTTGGTTGAGAACTTGGCGGAGGCCTTGGCCACGCTCCGGCACACCGAGGCCGGCGACCCGAGCGCACGGAGCATGAGGCGAATGGCTGTTCCGATCTGCTGATCAAGGACAGTCGCGCCGACCAGCCGGGGAGTGTCCGGGTCGGCGAGGACGGCGATGGCCGCCTCGAACAAGCGGAGCTTCTGGCCGTACGAGCTCCAGCGGCCCTCGTCGAGGAGCTCTTCGATCGGCCGTTCCTCGCCGGCGGCGGCCAGCATCTCGCCGACCGCAGCGTCACCCGCTCGGTTGCGCACATACCCGATGATCAGGGCGGTGGTCAGGTTGGAGGAGTCGCGCTCCTCCCCCGTCCCCCCAGATGCGTCCATACCCGAATTTCTCGACGCCCGAGGCTGGTGAGTTGAGGGGAGACGGTGGTCTACAGTCGCTCCCGATGCGGGCTGTCCCGAAGAAAAGACCAGGTCAGGGGTCGGATCTCCCGTTCACTTGGCGGGCCAGGTCGCCTACTAGCGAGAGGTAGCGTTCCGCAATGGCAGAGTTGGTCCCGGCAGGTCGCCTCGACTACCCGACAATCTTCGCCGAAGAGCGATCCGAGCTGCTGGACTTCCTGAGCGCCCTGCCGGCGGAAGACTGGGCTGCGCCCACCGAGTGCCCTGCCTGGTCGGTGAAGGGCATAGTGCTTCACCTACTCGGCGACGATCTGTCGATCCTCTCCCGCCAGCGCGACGGCGAACCTTCACTCGTCGCGATCGAAGCCGGGTCGAACTGGGACGAGTTCTTCGTCGCGCTGGACCGCCACAACGAAAGTTGGGTTTCCGCGGCGAGGTTCTTCAGCCTCCCGCTGATCATCAACCTATTGCGAGGTTCCGGCGAGGACACCTACGCCTTCTACAACGTTGTAGACCCCGATCTTCTGGGCGAGCCGATCCCATGGATCGGCCCCGAGCCGGCGCCCTATTCGCTCCTCTGCGCCAGGGAGTACCTCGAGCGGTGGATCCACCAGTGCCAGATCCGACGCGCGGTGGGGCGCGGGGAATGGTTCGACGAGCGATGGGTGCATCCCGCGGTCGCCGTCGCCGTGCGCGGCTTCCCGCTGGGCTTCGCGGCTCTATCGGCTGCCGAGGGCACGACGGTCGCCGTCGTTCTCAGCGGAGGCCCCGCCTGGACCGTCCGGAATGAAGCCGCCGGCTGGAGACTCTGCGACGGGCTTCCACCCGATCCGACCGTGGCGCTAACTATGGACACGGCAACTGCCGCTCGACTGTTCTCCCGTGCGTTGACCAGAGCGCAGATCGCCGATCTGAAGTTTGCCGGCGACGAATCGCTGTGCCAGTCGTTCGCTATCGGGCTGGCAGCCTTCTTCGGTCGCTAGGCAGACCGCTCGTGGGGGATCTTCTCCCCTGCTTCGATCGCAACCGGCAGGCGGTTCTCCACGGGTGGTAGCGGGCATGTTGCCAGATCGGTGTAAGCACAGGGAAGGTTCACGGCGCGGTTGAAGTCCAGGATCACAGAACCGTCGGGGCCTGGTTCTTCGATCGACAGGGTCCTCACCGGGCCATACGTCGTTTCCCCAGACGTGGCATCGGTGAATAGCACCGCCAGCTTTCCGGGGCTGTAACCCGGAAATGCGGTTAGCGACAGCGCTCGGCCATCGAGTTCGAACTCGACGCGACCTGGCGCGTCGTAGACATGCTCGAGCCCTTCGACGGCGGCACCCACGCTGGTGGGGCGAGGCTGCTCGAAGGGCACGTAGCGACCGGACACCCGCCATCCGGGGTCCGGGCGGTATGCCGGCGTGCCGCGGTAGGCGAGGCGCAGAGGATTGTTCGGGTGGCGCGGGCGGAGGATGTCATGTCCTCCCCTCTTCGCCACCTCTAGCACTGCATCGCCCCAGGTGGCGTTGACGCCACCGCGTTCCGGGATGGTCCCGAAGGGATGTCTGCCGCGCGCGGGCTCGCCATTGATGATCAGTTCCTCCCCCTCTTCGAGCAGAACGGTCACCCCATCCTCACCCGTCGACCACGATCCCGCCGCGTCGTCGAAGCGCTGCAGTTCGGGAGTCAACCAGTGCAGACTGGTGATGGCCAGGAACCCGTGCGGATCGGCGAGCCGGGACTCCACCTTGTGGTGCCACTCTTCCCACTCGGCGACGAAGGTGGAGACGTTGTTCGATCTGGCCTGAACGCTCAATGTGGTCCCTCCAGGATTTGCTTCATTCTGCCTCTCCTGGAGCCGAAGGGGCGGAAAAGCGTTTCCGAGCCGATAGAGGGGGTGGAAAGCTCTGCGGACGTGGCCGAAGACGTCAACACACTCGCCGAACGCGGCGAACCCAACGATGCCCGAGCCGGCGAGGCCGGACCGGCCGGCGAAGCGGTTCTCGATCATCCGGTCTGGGCATCCTTGACCGGTCATCACGCCCGCTTCGCCGAGACGTACGGCTGTGCCGCCCGGTATCCAGTGGACATGTCCCCATTTGCCGCCATCTCGCCTGAGGCCGACGACTCCGTCTGGCAAGACCTCGCCACGTTGGTCGGACCCGGCTCCATGGTTGCGATCGTCGGCGGAAGGCTCCCCCCTCCACCGGGTTGGCAGTTGGAGACCATCGACGGCGTTCAGATGATCGATGTCTCACTTCGATGCGAGGACCATCCCGACGTCGAGCGCCTTACACTCGATGACGTACCCGAGATGCTCGAACTGGTGAATCGCACCCAACCCGGGCCGTTCTTTCAGGGGACCGCAAAGCTCGGTACCTATCTCGGAATTCGGCGTGGGCGTGCCCTCGTTGCAATGGCCGGGCAACGGATGCGCCCGGGCGGCTGGGCCGAGATATCCGCTGTCTGCACCGACTCCGAATACCGCAACCAGGGGCTCGGCACCATCCTGGTCCGTGCAGTAGCGGCCGACATCCGCAGCCGCGGCGAGGTTCCCTTCCTGCACGCTGCGGCCGGCAACACCACGGCCATCCGTCTCTACGAGGAGCTGGGCTTCAAGGTCCGGCGCCCCGTCACTTTCGTCATAATGCAGATCCCAGGGAACGGCTAGGCCATCCGACTTGAAGCTAAAGCTCGACCTGCATGACATCTACAACCGGGGAGAGGATATCGACCGCGCTCTCCGAGCAATCATCGACGAGGCGGTCCAAAAGAAGGCTCCGCTCGTGGAGATCATCCCGGGCAAGGGGAGCGGCCAGCTCAAGAAGAGGGTTCTGCGATTCCTGGAGCAGAAGGAGATCAGGCAGCTGTACGACCGAATCGAGAAGGACTCGCGCAACTTCGGAAGGGTCTTCGTTCACTTCCGCTGGAAATGAGACGGGCGATGGAGCCTCTTAGCCCCTACTTCTCGATGCGCTCACCGTCCACGGTGACTTCGGTGCGGTCCGGGTAGAACGACATCATCTCCTTGATCTCGAGAGCTCCGTCAATGGGCGTCTCGTAACTCCAGACGATGCCGTCATGAGCCTGGCCGTCGATATCGATCGACCAGTAGGAGGCCTCACCCTTGAACGGGCAAGTCGTGTGGAACGAGGTAGCTCGGAGCAGGTCCATCCGTACATCCTCTCGGGGCAGGTAGTACCGCGCCGGAAGCCCAGTCTCTTCCAGAACGAGAGGGCGGTCGCTCGCTGCGACTAGTTCACCTCCTAGGCGCACTTCAATGTGCGCGTCAGCAGGTGCGATGGCGATCGTATGGCCTGGCTTCATGATCGGTTCAACGGCCATGGCTGCCGGAGCTATTCCCCGACCCTGAGCGCTCGGCGGCACGAGCCACCGTTCTCACAGAGAGCCGGGCTCGGTGTGCCCGCCCGCTCTTCAACCGTTCTCTATCGATCCGCGTGTTGTCGCAGATCGATCTCGTTGATGGTTGACTGGTCGACTTCAAGGGTCCGGATCGGGTACGGGATCTGGATCCCGGCGTCGCGCAGGGCTTGCTGTATCGATACGGCAACAGCGGAACGGACTTCCCAGAAGGTGTGGTCGGCGACCGCGTACCAGAACAGGACGCTGAACTTGATCGACGACTCCCCGAATTCGGTCACCCAGGCAGCAGGAGCCGGTTCGGCGAGGACCGCGTCGACGCTCGAAGCGGCCTGGAGGAGGCACCGCTGCGCGTCGGACAGATTGCTTCGGTACCCGATGCCGATTTCGAGCGCCAAGCGACGCAGGGGGCTCATCGTGTAGTTCACGATCGGCCCATCCAGCACAAGCCGGTTTGGGAGGTAGACGTCGAGTCCGTCGTAGGTTCGAATCTGCACGTTGCGCAGGTCGATATCGAGGACGGTGCCCTGATAGTGGCCGACCTCGATCTGGTCACCATGACGGATGGGTCTTCGAGCCTGAAGGATTACCCCTGCGACCAGATTCTGCAGGATGTCCTGCAGGGCGAAGGCGAGCGCGATGCCGCCTATGCCGAGCGCACCCACAAGCGGGCCTACCTGTACGTGCAGTGCGTTGAGCGAATACAGCAACCCGCCGGCAGCGATGAGGTAGGCGGCGAATCGAGCCGAGATGCGCGCAGCAGGTCGGTTCGAATGAGTCCCGAACGCTCTGAGAGTGACGCGTCGCACCATTTGAGACAACGCGATGGCGACCACGACGATCACGGCCGCGTGCACCCAGTCCCACAGCGTCAGGCCGTGTGTAGCCACAAGGTGGGGCTGGGTCGTGGACAGGATTGTCGCCGGCACAGTCACGAAATATCGAAACTAGCGAATACCGCCCACCCCGCTGAACGCGCCCATGGGTATGCCCCAAAGCGCAGGTCAGAGGGGACGCAGTCGATCGACGATCGTCTCCAACGCACGGCTTTTCCCCGGCAGTCTCGTGGCTTGGTGACATTCTGTCACCTAATCGCCGGCTCTTCGCAACCGGAGCGACGACCCGGTAGGTTCTCGGGCGTGAGCGAAACAGGACCTCTCGGAACCATCCAACTCGCCGCCACCTCGTTCTATGTGAAGGATCTCGATCGGGCCGTCGCCTGGTACCTGGACAAGCTCGGGCTGTCCCCTGTGGCACTTGGAACCGACGGGCATGGGTACGCCTCGTTCATGATGGGTTCAACCATCGTCGTGCTCGAACCTTTGGAAGCGGCGCTCGAGGCCGCGGAGCCTGGGCAGGAGAGTTCGACCATCAACGTGATCGTCAGTCGCGATCCGAGTGAGGTCCGAACCGATCTGATCGAGAGGGGTGTCTCCTGCGGGCCCCTGGTTCCTTCCCCGAACTTCGTTTCCTTCTTGATTCGTGATCTGGACGGCAACCGGTTCTACATCACCCGCCCAGTCACCCAGGATGCGCAGCAAGCTGTCTCCGACATGCAGACCAGCTGTTAGCGACGGGGCTCAGACCCGCCGGTCTAAGAGTCTGGAGTCTCGTCGGGCAGCGTGTCGGCGGGGTAGAAACGCCGGGCCCATCGGCGCAGGGCTGCGTAGTCCTTGGCCTCCTCGAGCGCGAAGTTGGGCTTAGCCAGGTACTTCATGTTCTCCCAGATGAAGTAGTCCTGCCTTACCGTCTGCTGCTGCAGCGCGATCCACTTCGCTGCGCGGTCGTTCGGGATATCGCCGGTGTCTCCGGGCTCGCGTACACACGCCATCGTGAAGTAATAGTCGGTGTACTCCTCGTCCACGGGAGTGTGGCCGGTGATCTGAACCGACGCCAGCACCTCCTCAGGGAAACGCACGAAGCCGATGCCCAGGCCGTAGGTGTCGTATACGACGGTCCCGTCGACAGGGCCGTTCGGGGTCAGCCACGTGGTCGGCCGGCCGCCGCCGTAATTCACCGACACCGTGGCGTGGAGGTAATAGTCGTGCAACTCGAAGGATGTGTTGAAGGCTGGGCGGTCGCCGTGGTGCACGTGCTCGATGTGATAGGGATCCGCAGCGTTCTCGACGATCATCTGAGGATGTACCTTGACCCGATCGCACATTCGGGAGTGAGGATGGGGTGGGTAATAATCGTTTCCCTCCAACTCGGGGACCACAGGAGGCCTCCAGTAAGGCGCGTTTCCATCGCGGTCGAACCACACCACGACGAACCCGTACCAATCGATGACCGGGTAGGAGCGAATCCTTACGTTCTTCTTGCACTGTTCCTTGCTGTATGGGATCAATGCGTTGGTCCCGTCGACGTTCCATTGCCAGCCATGCCAAGGGCACTTGATCTCATCCCCTACCACGGTTCCGCCTTCGCCAAGGTTCCCGCCGAGGTGCTGGCAGTAGGCGTCAAGCACGGAAAGCTTCCCTGACTCGCCCCGGAAGCAGACCAGGTCCTGGCCGAAGTAGTGAAGTTTCTTCACGGTGCCCTCGGGCACCTCGGTGGCCCACGCAACGACATACCACCCGGTCGGGTACCGGTAGGACGACACTGCGAGCGGTGAACTGGCGGCGGCGTCTCTCACTGATTGGTCCAGCTCCGCTTTCGCCACAGCCATCGGGCCCTCCCCTAAGCCTTATGTTCCGTATACGAACCCTAGCGGTCTCGGGGCGCCCTTGCCGATGTCGCGAAGGTAGGGTTTGGCACGAACCGCTCCGGGGAGGGACCGATGAAGGAGTTAGTGTTCAGCCGGCTGTTCCTGCCGGCAGTCGAACGCTACGGACAGCAAGAGTGCATCATCGACGATGCATACGCCGCGACGTTCGACCGGCATGCTGCCAGGGTCCTGAGACTGGCCAATTCCATGCGCAAAGACCTCGGCCTCGAACGCGGTGACCGTTTCGCCGTTCTCGGGCTGAACGGTCACCATTACATGGAGCTGCACAACGCCGGGTATCTGGGCGCAGGAGTCATCACCCCGGTGAACATCCGCCTGAGCCCCACGGAGATCCGGCGGATCGTCGACGACTCGGGGACGGCGGTGCTGTTTGCCGATCCACGCCTGGCCCAGCTGCTCGAAGACGTCCTGCGTGCGGAGAAGGGCCCCTTCCCTCGGGTGGTCATGATGGACGGCGACTACGAGGACCTCGTGTCTGCGGGCGCGGAGGTGGTTCCGCCCGAGCCGGACGAGGAAGATCTCGTTGCGCTCGTTTATACCGGAGGGACCACCGGCCTGCCTCGGGGAGTGATGCGCAGCCAGCGGGCCGAGATGCTCTACGTGTACCACACGGCAATGTCTGGCGGTGTCGCGTGCCAACGGGGCTGGACCTTCCTGCACCAGGCTCCGATGTTCCATGCGACGGCGCTGGTCTCAGTGGCAAGCGCTCCCGCTTTCGGAGTCCGCTCGGTCGTTGCCCCCCGCTTCGAGCCAGCGGCGTGCCTCGACGCAGTCGAGACATACAAGGTCGACGAGACGGTGTTGGTCCCGACAATGATGCAGATGCTGTTCGAGCATCCCGACTTCGCGGCCGAGCGCTTGGCGAGCCTCCGCCGCATCGGCTACGGCGCCATGCCGATGCCGCCTCCATTGCTGGGGCGTCTCCGCGAAGTGCTGCCGGGCGTGGAGTTGGCGCAAGGGTTCGGGATGACCGAGGCCGGCGCGCTCACGATGTTGCAGCCCGAGGATCATGAGAGATCGGAGCTTCTCGGGTCGGTGGGTCGTGCTGTCCCTGGGGTGGCGTTAAGCATCCAGGACGCCGACGGGGCGGTCCTCGGAGCGGGCGTCGTCGGCGAGGTTTGCGCGCAAGGCGGAAATCTGCTCGACGGGTACTGGCATGACGCGGCGGGCACGCGGGACGCTTTCCGCGACGGTTGGTATCGAACCGGGGATGTCGGATACCTCGATGACGAGGGCTACCTGTTCCTCGTTGACCGGCTCAAGGACATGATCGTGACCGGGGGTGAGAACGTCTACTCGGTCGAGGTTGAGTCGGTTATCGCACGTCACCCGTCGGTGGCTCAGGTTGCGGTCATCGGGGCTCCGCACGAGAAGTGGGGTGAGGTCGTGCACGCGGTCGTCGTACCTAAGCCGGGTGAGGATCTCTCGGCGGACGATGTGGTGGCGTACGCACGGCAGCACTTGGCTGCGTTCAAGGTTCCCAAGTCGGTCGAGATCAGGATCGACGCGTTACCCATGTCCGCTGCGATGAAGCCGCTCAAGCGAGAGCTGAGAGAGGAGCCCGTATCCCCGGCCTAGTTCAGGGAGGCTCCGGGTTCGACTGGGACGATCCGCGCGACGTGGATGTCTATGGGGAGCTGCCTGCCGCGAACGGTTACGGCCCGCGCTTCGGCGTCTGGGAGCAGATCCGCGACTTCCTCGTACAGATGGTCGGCCAGCACCAGCTCGCCCGCGAAGGCCTGTGCCTGAAGGCGGGCCGCGGTATTCACGGGGTCACCAAGCGCTGTGAAGTCGACCACTCCATCAGAACCCACGTTGCCGACGTAGGCCACGCCGGCATCGACCGCGACACCGACGTGTAGTGACGGTTCCGCGGCCAGAGCCGTGAGCAGCTCGATTGCCGCGGTTGCAGCCTCACGCCGGTAGGCGCTCCCGGTAATCCCGGGGATGAACAGCGCCATCACCTCGTCTCCTATGAGTTTGTCGATGATGGCGTCGTGTGCGATGAGGACACCGGTCGAGATTCGATAGAAACGGTTGAGCAGGCTCGCGAACGCTACCGGGCCGACCTGCTCCGCCAGCGCGGTCGACTCACGCAGATCGGCGAAGAGGACCGCGATATCAACCTCGAGCCCGCCCGCGGGAAGGTCGTCGCAGCAGCGACTGCAGAGATTGGGGTTCTTGCGGGACGGTTTGAACCCGGCGATCCCAACGATGCGTCCGCCGACCCCGCCGAAGGGGTTGTGGCACAGCTTGCACCTCGGCGGTCCAGGTAGATGTCGAAACACCTTGTGGGCGCGGCGCAACGATTCATGCCCCTCGACGAGGACCTTGTGCCATTTGTTCCGGGCTGTCTCGTCGATATTGAGATTGAGCCCAGGGTCACCCGGAACTTCGCTCCTCCCCGGCTCCTCCGCGCCCATCGGCGGTTCCCTTCGACTGGTCTGCGAACGACCTGCCCCTCAACCTGGCAACCGGGAGCCTACCCGAGCCATCGGACCCACTTCCTTCCTTCATCTTCTTCCATCGCAGCTCCGACGACGCATATCCCGTGTTCGGCCAGCATCTGAGCCAACCGGTCGGGAGCCGGCCCTGCGTGGGTGGCCAGCGGCTCACTGCCGCGTGCTTGGGTTCCTATAGCTCGGACGGCTCGCATGAAGCTGTCGTTGGTGTGCACCGTCAACACTCGGGCCGGCCGGTCGATAACCCGGAAGGTATGCGGCACTCCGGACGGGAACGGCACGAAGTCACCTGTGTTGGCGATGCTCACCTCCTCGCCGCAGCGCACGACCATGGTTCCTTCGATCACGTAGAAGCTGTCGTCGAGGTCGGCGTGTACGTGGAGCGGTGGGGATGCGCCGGCCGGCAGGTGCGCCTCGGCGACGACGATCGGTGCGCCGGGGGCGGTGAGCTGCCGAATACGGACCCCGAGGAACGTCCACTCGGCGTCGATGCTGGCCGAGGTGCCGACGTCGGCGCTCACGGTGCCGACACTTCGGCGAGGACCTGTTCGGTAGTCAGATCGTGGCTGTGGGAAGCGGAAGCATGCTGCTGGACGGCCCCGACCAGGTGGTCGAGCTGGTCCTCGCTGGCCACCCGGAACTCGACGCCGCAAGGGCAGCGGACGACGTGACCCGATAGCGCTTGGCCGGTCGCGGCAATATCGATGGCGACCACCGGCTCGTCGCCCACGACCCAAGCGTCGTGACCGGGCGCGACCACGTGCGCGTCGCCAGGCCGGAAGTCGTACTCGCGGCCGTCGTCCATACGAACGTGGAAGTGCCCGGACAGAACAACGCCGGTGTGGGCCACCTGGCACGAACTGGTGCCAACCAGGGGGGCTACGTCGGTGGACCACTTCCAGCCCGGGTGGAAGAGGGCCCGGGCGATCGTGGCCCCGGGAAGGTTGACAACCTCGAGGACGCCGTGGGGAAGCGTGCGCCGCTCGTCCGGGTCATCGAGATTCTTGACTGCGAGCGTTGCCTTGGTGGTGTCGAGCATTCTGTGTCCCTCCTTGTGCTGGCTTTGGCGCCTCCTACCCTGCGGGAAGAGACCGACCGACCGCATCGGGAAGAACACGTAACTTGCGTTTTTGGCTACGTAGCTCCGATTAACAAGAAGTCCCGGTGGCCGGCCGGATGAGGCGGGCCACCAGTTCGGTCCTGGAACGGGCGCTGGTCTTTCTCAGAAGAGACTCCAGGTGCTTCTCGACGGTTCGTGGGGAGAGATGCAGTCGAGACGCGATGTCCTTGTTGCTCAGGCCCTCGCCTACGAGCCGAAGGACGTCAGCTTCGCGGGCGCTGATGCCTGCGCCGGCCCACGGATTAGCCCGCGGCTTATCCCGCCTCTCCTTCGCGAGTGCACTGAGGGCGGTAAGCCCCCGCTGGTCGAAGCGATCGGCCACTTCGCTCAGCCATCTCTCGGAATCTCCCCAGCCTCCTTCGCTGGCTTCGGGCGCGGCGAGAAAACGAGCCAGGTCCAGCCACCCCGCACAGTTCGAGAACCCGCCCTCCGCGACCGAAACGAACTCCTTCGCGGCGGGTATGTCTCCTGCGCGCCCCGCGAGAATTGCTTCCGCGTAACCGAGGAGCCCGCGATTGAGATTGAGCGCGGCAACGCCGCGCCGCCGGGCTTCGTCAATCGCCGGCCTAGCGCGCCGATCACCGATCGAGGCCAGGACGACTGGCCATAGCGCTCGAAGCGTCGCCGGCTCGGCATGAGGAACATTCGACAATATGCCTATGCCCCTGCCGTACGGCTCGAGACAGCCGTCGGTGTCGCCGCTGAGAAGCAGAGCGACGGCACGCCCACCCAATCCGAGTGCCTTCAACATTTGATCCTCGGGAGCGGCCGACAGCGACAACTGCGCGTACCTCTCGGTTTCCGCTAAGTCCGCTCGCATGCTGGCACTTCCGACAAGAAACGCCAGCGCCTTGGCACGTACCTGATCCAGCCCGAGCCGCTCAGCCGCATCTGCAGCCGAACGGGCGTGGGCGTCGCAGGCGTCGAGATCCCAACGGCAGGTGAACGCCGCCGAGAGTTGCAGATCCAGGATTGCAACCGTTGTCACCGCCCCGCCCTGCTCCGCCGCTTTCCTGGCTTGAAGAAGCCGCTCCACTCCGGCGTGGTCGAAGAGGTCAATCGTGCCCAGCTCGTGCAGCGCGCGCATACGCCACAGCGGCAGGTCAGCCGTTTCGGCGACGATCAGCGCCTGCTCGAAGGCTCGACGACCTTCGGCCAAACTTGTGGAGCGACGGGTACGGCCGATGATCTCGTGGGCGTGGCAGAGCGAGTCGGGCCTGGCGCCGTCTGATCGGACGACCTGTTCGGCGAGTTGCTCGGCGGCTTCGTACTCGTCACCGCCGATGAGGACGTCGGCTTCAAAAACGGCGATTTGGTTTGCGACTTCGGCGGGCGGCTCCGCTCCGCCGAGTTGTCGGGCGGATCTCAGGTGGTGACGTGCCATCTGCCAGCGCGACGCTGCAATCCCTGCGCGGGCCAGTTGCAAATGAGCCAGAACTCGCTGCCCTGACGTGGCTTCGTCGTTAGCGAGTCGAGTAACGAGGCGACCACCGGTCGCTGCGGCCTCATCGACTCGCCCGGCGAGAGCAAGCGCCTCCAGCAAGCAAAGCTCGGCCTCGGACTGCTCCGGACACCCGGCGAGCAGCCCGGCCGAGCGGCGCATGGCTTCGGCTGCGCTCGCCAGCGCCCCCCACGCCAGGAATTGCCGGCCTGACTCGATCATCCAAATACCGGCCCTCCTTCGATCGCCCGCGCGAACCGCTAGATCGATGGCGGTCTCGCGCGAGCTTTCATCTAGGGGCGATTTTGAGGCCAGTAGTGCCTCGAGCGCTCCTGCGGCGAGTTCGCGCTGCTGCGGTGCGAGCACTGACTCCAGCACTGCATCGCGAGTCAGCGCATGCCTGAACTGGATCTCGGTCCCGTGGCTGCTCAGGAGCTGCGATGTCACGCCATTGCTGAGGGCACGGGCAACCGCTTCTTCGCTTTGGCCGGTCATGGCCGGGAGAAGCTGCCAGTCGAAGTGGCGCCCCAACATCGACGCGGCTTCGATAACTGAGCGTTCATCCGCACCCAGCCCTTCCAGCCTGGAAATCACGGTGGATGCGAAACTCCCTGGCAGTCGTGGGGACGCGAGCAGCTCTTCGACCAGTAGTGGGACGCCCTCAGCGGCCTCCCGAATCCGCTGCAACAAGTCGTCAGAAGCTTCGGGCGCGCAGGCTCGGATCATCGCGACCGACTCCTCGCTGCTTAGCCTCTCTAACCCAAGATGGACGGTCCGGCCCGTGCCTCCTTGTCGCCGAACCATCTCCACCGCAGCGGTCGGCGGGCTGTCCCGCAACGTCAGGACGAGCAGTACCCGCTCCCGACGCAGGTTGTCCGCCAGGTACTCGACAAGGAACACCGTGTCGGGGTCCGCCCAATGCAAGTCTTCGAGAACGATCATCGCCCCCGTGGGATGTGCTCGCCGCAGAACCTGCAGCACCGCCTCGCCCCGTACGGCCGGAGAGACGTCGGGGGCCGCGACCGGTTGAGACGCGAGGACGGGAAGGAGAGGTTGCAAGGCCCCTATCCATGGAGCGAGCGTCGGATCGTCCGGTAGCGTCCGGTCGCGGAGCAGTTGGAGGAGGGCCTCCGCGATCGGGCGGAAGGCCGCGGTGGCCGAGGCCGGTACGGCCCGGCCGGTAGCGATCGCCAGCCCCCTCTCGGTCGCCCAGTCGGCGACTTCCCGCGCCAGCCGGGACTTTCCAATCCCCGGCTCTCCCAGCAGAACCACGCACCGGCCATCGCCAGCTGCCGCCGCCAGTAGGGCGTTTCGAAGAACTTCGAGTTCACGGACCCGGCCGATGACCACCGGGCACAGCTGCTGAGGCACCGGCCACAGTCTGCCCGGGCCGACAGACCGCCGTCCGCTTATCCGACGATCGGGAGTCAGCTGCGAAGAGCCTCCATCAACTCGGCTTGAGAGTGGACCCCGAACTTTCGAAAAATGGACGTCAGGTGGTTGCGAACCGTGCTGGGGCTCACGTAAAGCTCCCTGGCTATCGTCTTCACCCTTCTTCCCTGCAGCAGGAGACTGAGAATCTCCCATTGGCGGGTGCTCAGCTCGGGTAGCTCGTCCAGGATCGCCGGCGACGGCACGTCGGTGATGTTGTCGAGCACCCCGGCCGCGCGGAGCTCGGCAGCAATCCGCCTCAGGAGCAGCTCCAACTCGGCGATTCGCCGGCCGTCGGTAGTGGTTCGCGGACGGCTGAGTATGGCGAAACCGAATCTGTCGACCTCGGCGGGGGCAAGCAGCCAGCAGCTGTCCACCCATCCGCCCGGTTGATGACGGAGGCGGATGGAGCACCGCGACACCGGGTCGGCGGGTGGGCTCCCGCCGGGAGCAGCCAGCTTGGCCCGATCGTCGGGGTGGACAAGTTCGAGGAGCATCCGGCCGATGACAACGGCCGGGTCGAGCCCGGTCAGATCACGGATTTCGGCACTGACCGCGGTGACGGTCCAGTCAGGCCGGATCATCCCCACCGCCACCGGATAGAGGTCTCGCAGGGGACGGGTCGGATCCCGGCCAAGACTGGCGATCTCCCCGGCCGGCACGAACACGGAAACCCCGCCTCGCTGATCGCCGAGCTGGATCGCGCGCGTCCAGGTGCGAACAGGGATATCCACCGTGCGCAATAGGCGCTCGCTCGAGACGGCGGATAGCTCGCCGGCGGCGAGCTGCGCTGCCACCTCGGTGACCGCCTGGCTCGGCTCGACGAGATCGTGAAGGCTTCTGCCAACCAGATCGTTCAGCGCCAACCCAAAGAGTTCGGCGGCGTGGATATTCGCCATGCGTATCACCGCGTCCGAAGTCGACCAGACGACGAGCGGAAAGTCACAAGCACCCAGCGCGGATGCGAGCTCGTCAGGTCGAGCTTGGAGCTCCGGCTTGGAAGGTTCCGTGAGACCGGCACGCGAGCTCAACTCACGCTCCCTCGCCCGCGGCCAGGCTTAGCGTGCATGGCTCCCTCCCTCTGGCTCAAGACAAGTCAACCACCGGCTGTTCCCCCATCCGATCCGTTTCAACCGAAGTACCTACGAGATTCGCTGGACACACCGGCGCGCGAGGGATTTCCTGGGTACGGTCGCGACGTGCGAACAGTGAGAGAGAACCTCATCGATCGAGGTGACATCCGGCTGTACTACTCGGTCGCAGGCGAGGCAGAGCGATCTGTGCCACTGCTGCTGAGCCACGGGTTCTCGGCGTCGAGCGCCATGTGGGAACCAAACCTGAGTGAGCTGGCGGCTTCGCGACAGGTAATCACCTGGGACATCAGAGGCCACGGTCAAACCGTGGTGCCTCCGCGACCGGAGATGTACTCCCATGACGCCTCGCTGGAGGACATGGCTGCAGTCCTTGATGCCTGCGGACTTCAAAGCGCCGCCGTTGGCGGGCTCTCGCTCGGCGGGTACCTTTCGCTCGCCTTCTACAACCGTTATCCGGAGCGGGTAAGGGCGCTGCTTCTCTTCGACACCGGACCCGGGTATCGCAACGATGAGGGCCGTCAGGGCTGGAACAACTACGCCGTTTCCCAGGCCGAACGGCTCGAGACCGCGGGTCTGGAGGCCTTGGGCAACTCACCCGAGGTAACCCGAGGTGTACACGATCCCCATGGCCTCGCCCTCGCCGCCCGCTACATCCTCACCCAGCAAGGATCGGAAGTGATTGAGTCGCTCGATTCCATCGACGTTCCGACCTTGGTGCTGGTCGGCGAGCTGGACCGTGCGTTCCTCAAAGCCGCCGACTACATGGCGAGCCACATTCCCCGCTCGAAGAAGGTGGTGCTCCCGGGCGCCGGCCACGCGGCCAACATCGACCAACCGGAAGCGTTCAACCGCGCAGTCGAAGATTTCCTCGCAACCCTTACCCCAGCCGGGAATGGCCAACCATGATCGACGTGAGCAGCGAAGTCGATAATCGAGGCCGGTTAGTTCGTCATCGTCGAGGGCGTTCGCCGACGATGGAAGCACGCTCCATCGTCCGCTTGTGCGGCCAGTAGTCGCTGGAGGCGTAGTGCTGGACGGCGCGGTTGTCCCAGAAGGCCACCGCGTCGATGGACCACGAGAACCGGCACTGATGCTCCGGCGAGTCGGCTTGGCGGCATAGCCGATCCAGCAGGGCGCGGCTGGCATCGGGGTCGAACCCAACAATGTGGCTCGTGAACGCCCGGTTCACGTAGAGGTGGCGCTTGCCGGTCGCGGGGTGGGTGCACACCACGGGGTGAGCGACGGGTGGATAAGCGGCCTGAGCCTGCTTGCGTTCTTTCGGGCTCATACCGTGGCCGAAGGTCTGCGTGAAATCGTGTACGGCGTCGAGCTCGTCGATCACTTTCTTCGTGTCCGTGTCCAGAGCGTCGTAGGCCGCGTACATGTCGGAGAACAGCGTGTCGCCGCCACGTCCGGGAACCTGGAGAGCGTGTAGTACGGCGCCCATCGATGGGATCTCGCGCCAGGTCACGTCGTGGTGCCAACCGTTCTCGTACCCGCTGACCTCGGCCGTCTTCTCGAAGCGAACCAGCTCGGGTTCTTCAGTGTTGGACGGGAGGAAGGGATGCACCTCGAGCGTCCCGAACCGCTTCGCGAACGCGATGTGTTGGCGCTGCGTGAGCGGCTGATCGCGGAAGAAGATCACTTTGTACTCGTGGAGCGCCCGGCGGATGTCAGCGACGACCTCGTCAGGCAGATCGTCCGTCAGGTCAATGCCCTCGAGCTCTGCGCCGATCGTCGCGCCGAGGAGCTTGGCGTCGAAGTGGTTCCAGGTGAGCCCGTCGAGCCGGTCGCGTTCGGGCGCGAGGTGGGTGAACGGACCGACCAGTACCTCGTATCCCGGGAGTGGGAACGGGCCTGGCCTCGCGGCTTCATCGGTCGGCATCGCTTGCTACTGTAGTCAAGTGACTACAGCACTTCCAGAGGCGCGTCCAGTCGGGCGTGAGGACGTCATGGCGGCGGTGATAGACGCGGCTGCCGACCTGTTCGCCTCGAAGGGTCCGGCCGCGACGTCGATACGAGAAGTGGCGGCTCGATCGGGTGTCAACCACGGTCTCGTGTACCGCCACTTTGGGACCAAGGAGTCGTTGGTGGCCGCGGTCCTGGATGCACTGAGCGAGGAGTACGCGGCCGAACTCAGCGACACTGCGGGCGCGACCGAGCGGCATTGGCGGGTCCTGGCCAGGGCGATCCTCGACGGCTACCCGGTCGGGCATTTGCAGCAGCGGTTCCCCGTTGTGACGGGCCTCGTCGAGAGTGCGCGGAGGTCCTACGACGACGAGGCGTCCGCCCGTCTCGCCGCGGGGCACGCAGTCGCGTTGGCATTGGGGTGGCAACTGTTCGAGCCGTTCATCCGTTCCGCCGCCGGGATGGAGGAGATCCCGACCGATACCCTTCAATCCGCTACGCGCCGCATCGCCGGATGGCTGCTGCAAGGAAAGGCTGTCGCCACGTAGGTACAGAGGATTCGTTACTCAGGCGGGTCGCGACCTTCCAAGACGGCTAAGGCTCGCACCTTGTCCCGCGCCGAAACGAAGACCGGCACACCGTCGGCGACCGTCAAAGAGGGATAAACAGATTCAGCGCCGAGCGTTGCTTCGATGCCCGAGGCGCGAAGCCGCGCAACGATTACCTCCGCCTCGATCGGCTGGACCCGGGTCAACTCCACGATGGCGTTCTTGGCCTTGGAATCTCCACCGTCGCTTTCCATTCGGAGGAATCCTCTCAGACGCTTTGGTAGTGGTGGGCTTTCTATTTGTAGGCGATCCCAGCGCTCGCCGGGCCTGCCAGCGGCAGCACCTCGACCGACTTGAAGCCGATGTCTTCGCACCAGCCTCGGAAGTCCGCGCCGGTGAAATCGAACGCGTCACCGAACTCGATGAGCATGTTGAGGCTCATCATCAGACCGAACACGTTCTCCCGCCGTTCGTCGTCGATCAGGTTCTCGACAACCACGAACGCTCCTCCGGATGGCAGCGCCTCGTACGCCGAGCGGATGAGCTGGAGCTTTCTGTCGAGATTCCAGTCGTGCAAGATCAGGCCCATCGTGACCACATCCGACTTCGGAAGCGGGTCGGCGAAGAAGTCTCCCGAAGCGGTGGTGACCCGGTCCTCGACTCCCGCCTCCTTGATGCATCTTTGGGCGATCGGCTCTACCACCGGCAGGTCAAAACTGGTGCAGCGGAGGTGCGGGTAAGACTGGGCGAGGATGCTCGACAGCTGCCCTGTGGCCCCGCCGACGTCGCAAACCGTCTCGTAACGTGAGAAGTCGAACTTGGCGGCTAGAGCATGAAAGTTCCCCGCCGAGATGCCCGCCATTGCCCGCATGAACTGCTCGAGTCGGTCGGGGTCCCGGTACAGCTCTTCGAACATCGACCGGCCGGTCGACTTGATCTCGTTTTGGGGACTACCGGTGCGCAAGCCGTCGGTGAGGCCACCCCAGAAGTCGTACAGACGGGCGTTGGCCATCTCGAGGATTCCGCCGATGTATGCAGGACTGCTTCGATCCAGGAACAGCGCTGTCTCTGGCGTGTTCGAATAGAGAGCCTGACTGCCATGACCGTCGCGTGCCAGCAGCCCGATTGCCACCAGCCCGTCAAGGAAGTCGTATGTAGCTCGCGAGCGCAGGTCGAGAAGGTCGGAGATCTCCTCCCCTGTCCGACTACTCGCGCCCAGAACAGTGAACAGCCCGAGCTCCACGGCCGATAGAAGTGTCTTGGACGGCCAGAAGCCCATCCCGACCTGCATGATCAGTGAGGGGTCGAGATCGACCGAGTGTCCCGTAAGGTTCGGAGCATTGTCCGGCTCGTCCATCAGTTCCTCCTGACCACGGCGCACGGTGCGCCGGCGACTCCCGGCGATGCTAAGCGGCGTCTCCTCACCCGAAGGGTCGTTTTTGACTTCCGTACAATACGGTGTGGACCAGGCTCACAGGCCCCGGCGGACCGTCCGTTCAAGGATGCCGAGAGTGGCTCGCAGAGCCGATGCCGGAACGATTGGGAATCGTTCCTTGATGTCGCCGGTCACCTTCGACCAATCGTAATAGGAGGTCACTTCGGTAACTCCGTCTGCGCCGGGCTGTAGTCGATAGCCGTAGAAATGCGGAAACGGGATATCGGGCCCCAGGTTCCAAGCGATCTCTTTGTCGCGCTCGAAGGTGATGATGTGCACCGTCACGTCGTACTTGCCGAGCGGGATGTCGTTCAGGGACTCACGGTCCATATGGATGACGAATGTGTCGCCCACCTTCTCCGCCGGCTCGCCGGTGAAGTCCTGCAACATTCCCGACGCGTCGATAGCCACGTGACCGGCCGGGCTGCGCAGGACGTCGAAGATGGTGGACGGCGGGGCAGGGATGGGCCTAGTGACCTCGATTCGGTCGGTCAGAATGACAGTGTCGGGCATCGGTGAGCTCCTCGTGGTTGCCAGTAAGAGAGAGCATCGCGCACGACCGCAGTGGAAGACATCCTCTATGGCTGGGACCGCACCGTGCCGAGACAGTCGCTGGTTCGCACCCTCAGAGGCTGGCCTGTTGACCACCGAGGAAGTTACGTTCAACCGGGTTGTTGGTGAGCTCGATGGCCCGGTCGTAGGCCGCGACGGCCTCGTCGCGGTGTCCGACGCGTGCGAGTAGGTCGGCGCGGGCTGCGTGGTAGGGCTGGTAGTCGTCGAGCGAACCCAAGTCGATCTGGGCGAGAGCTGCGAGCCCTTCGACGGGTCCGTAGAGTTCGGCGATCGCTACAGACCTGTTGAGCGCGACGACGGGGGTGGGTCGGAGGGAGTAGAGGTGGTCGTAAAGGGCGATGATTTGCGACCAGTCGGTGGACTCGGCGGTGGGTGCGTCGGAGTGGACAGCGGCTATCGCTGCCTGGATCTGGAACGGGCCGGGCTGGTTGCGGCGCAGGCATGCGCGTACCAACTGCTGGCCTTCGCTCAGGAAGGCGCTGTCCCATAGGGTGCGGTCCTGGTCGGCGAGACGGACCATGGTGCCGTCGGCCCGGATACGGGCAGATCGGCGCGCCTCGGTGAGCAACATAAGGGCGAGCAGGCCGACGGCTTCGGGTTCGTCGGGCATCAGCTCGGTTAGGACCCGCCCGAGCCGGATGGCCTCGGTCGACAGATCGTTTCTCGTGAGTGTCTGTCCCGAGGTGGCGGTGTGACCCTCGGTATAAACGAGGTAGATGGCGGCCAGCACCGCCTTTAGCCGGTCAGGGAGCTCGGCGGGTCTGGGTATGCGATAGGAAGCGTGGTTGTCGTGGAGTTTGCGTTTGGCGCGGACGATCCTCTGCGCCAGTGTCGCCTCGGGGACGACGAACGCCTCGGCTATCTCCTCGGTGGTCAGCCCGGCGAGTAGCCGCAAGATCAGCGCGACCTGGGCGTCGACAGCCAAGGCGGGGTGGGCGCAGAGGAACATGAGCCGAAGCTGGTCGTCGGCGACAACATCGACGAGGCTGTCAAGCCGGTCAAGTTCAGGGTCGTGGTCAGGTTCCATGCTGTCGATGTGGAGTCGGTGCGCAGCGAGATGTCTGTCGCTGCGGGACGACTCGCGTCGGAGGCGGTCAATGGCGCGGTTGCGGGCGGTGGTGGTAATCCAGCCGCCCGGATTGGGCGGCGTACCCGTCCGGGGCCACTGCGCTGCGGCAATGGCGAAGGCCTCCGCCACCGCGTCCTCGGCTAGGTCGATGTCGCCAAGGACACGGATCAACGAGGCGGTGCAGCGGCCGGTTTCGCGCCGAAAGACCTCTTCGAGCGAGTCGGTCACCCTTGGACGGGCCGGACCTCGACCGGTCGTTCGCAGGCGCCTGATGCTTTGCCAGCCCACTCGAGGGCAGCGTCGAGATCGGGCACATCGATGATCCAGAAGCCGCCCATCTGCTCTTTGGTCTCGGCGTAGGGGCCGTCGGTCATCGACGTCTCCCCTCCCGAGGAACGCACGACCGTGGCGGATGAGGCGGGGTGAAGGCCGGCGGCGAACACCCAGGCACCGGCCTTCTGCAGCTCCTCGTTGACGGCCTCCACCTGAGCTCCGATGCGTTGCGCATCGGGAGAGGAGAAATCCAGATCGTAATTGTCATCGTGCCAGACGGAGACAAGGTACTGCGGCATGTTGATCGTTCCCTTTCTTAGCGGATGGTCTTAGCGGGTCAGGCTCGGTGGGAGCCATCATCTCCACGAACGGCCAACATCAAATCGACACACCAATCCAAGAATGTTCATATCCGGTGCCATCATCGTGCACCTTCCAGGTCATACCGGACCAGGATGGTGGAGTGAAGATCGCTTCGGTGTTCCGGCGACGCCCGCCTCCGGTCCCAGTCGGTACATACACCGAGTGGTCATGGCCGCCGTCCGGGTCGGGCTACGAAGAAATGCGCTGGGAGCTCGAGCCCCGGTCCGACCCCTCGCCTGCCGGCTACTTTTGGAGCCACCAGTTGGCGTTGGCCGGCGGGGAGGCCGCCTACTTCGGTTTGCAAACCGCGGGATGGGAGCCGACCGGGAAGATAGCCATCTTCTCGATCTGGGGGGCGATCGACGCGGATGGCCCGGAATACGCCGCGCCGTTCAGCGGGGAGGGCACCGGTATGACTGTGCGGATTCGGTACCAGTGGACTCCCGGTCGACGCGAGCGCCTGGCCATCCTTGCCGAAGGCGACGGTTGGTGGCGCGCTGAAGTCGACGACCAGCAGGTCGGGCGAATTCGGGTCGACCCGAAGTGGGGCCGCCTGGCGGCGACCTCGATCATGTGGACCGAGCGTTACGCCCCACCCGTTCGCGTCTGCGCCGACCTCGGGCACTCCGTCGCCTGGTTCGGCACCCCAGTAGCCGATGGAGGCGCCACGCCTCGTCATCATCAAAACTTCCTCGCCGACGTCCGAGGCTGTCCCGGTTCTTCCGTCTACGACTCCGAGGGTGGCGTCGTTCACGTGATGGGGGCAATCGGGTGACCGCTAGGGCCACGGTCGTGGGTTATCTCTAGGCTCGAAAGATGGACCGCTTCTCGCTCGACGGTTTGACAGCTGTTGTCACTGGAGCATCCCGCGGGATCGGGGAAGCGTCCGCCCGGGCCCTCGATCGTGCTGGGGCGCGGGTGGCCCTCGTCGCGAGAGGAAACCAGGAACTCCAGCGTGTCGCCAAGGAGTTGACCAATGACCCTGTCGTGGTAGCAGCGGATCTCGGCCGCGTCGAAGTACCCGCCGCGGTTGTTAGGCGGGTGCTCGAAGCTCTCGGCCATGTCGACGTGTTGGTGAACAACGCCGCCACGGCAGCCCGGCTCCCGACCTCGGAAACTGACGCGCCGATCATCGACAATCTCTTGGCGGTGAATGTTCGGGCGCCACTGCTGCTCACCGCTGCCCTTATACCCTCGATGGTCGGACGTGGGACGGGATCGATCATCAATCTGTCATCGGTGTCGGCGTTGACCGGCACGCCCCGTCGCGCGGCATACGCCGCCTCCAAGGGCGCTCTGGACGCCGCGACCAGGTCGCTCGCTATCGAGCTCGGACCGTCGGGCATCCGCGTGAACTCGGTCGCGCCCGGGGTCGTGGACACCGCCATGTGGGCGAAGAACAAGACGGTTCCGGGTGTGGTCGACACCGTCGAGAGTCAGACACCACTGCGCAGATGGGCGACGCCCGAGGACATCGCCGACGTCATCGTGTTCCTGGCCTCTGACGCCGCGCGTTTCATCACGGGCGAGATCATCTCCGTCGACGGAGGGATGGCCCACACGCTCAATCTCTACGGCGGACCTGTGTGACCGAAGGCGGATTCTCAGCCGCTCACCCCGCGCATTGCGGAGCGCTGAAGGTCAACGACGCTACGAAATCCTCGAAGATCTGCAATGCAGGGCCAAGGTCTGGCATGTCCGCGTAGAGGCCGAGAGCGTGCTGAGTGTCGACGGCCAACCGGACCTCGGCCAGATAGGTCAACGACTCGGGAACCGATGTCGACGGCGACGCGGTCGTCGTGCCGCCGGCCTGCTGGAAAACGACCAGTCCAGCGGTGATACCGCACGCGACCACCTGAGAGACGCTGTTGCGGCTATAGCCTGAGCGCCCGTGCGGGAGCTGGGAAACACCCCCCGCCGCCGTGACCACGATGTCCCCGGCGCCAGAAGCCGGGCGGAACACCACGGTCGAGGGTGTTGCAGCGGCGCTCGTGGTCTCCGAGGAGGTCGACGTCGTCGGCACCGAGGTCGATCCCGGCACTGGGGACTCGCTCCACGCAGCTGGGTACAGGGCAGCGAACTGGGAGGAGCTGTAGGAGCGGAACTCCCCGGGTGCACTCAAAGTCGGCTTCGCGCTGATCCATCCGGTCACGGTCGCGCCCTTCACCTTGAACCATCCTCCCCCGGTGTCCATGTAGCCGAGCACGGTGAGCACGACCCCCTGGGCTGCCGACCCCACCACCGGAGCCGACGGGTCGGGTGCGCCCCGCACGTTCAGCCCATTCGGGCTGAGAACCGTTCTGGAGCCACTCGTCTGGGGTCCGGGTGCGCTGGTGGAGGTGCCCTGTGTAGTTGTGGAGGGGGTCAAGGTCGTCGGCGACGAACTGTGCGGGTTCGAACTGCAAGCTGGTGCGACACTAAGCATCAAGGCTGCCCCCGCCAGGAGGCTCCTGACAGGCGAAGCGACCCGACCCGGACTCTCTGCCATCTAGACGGCGGAGGGCTCCAGAGTGGCAGAGGGCGCTGGCAGCGCTTCGGGCGCCGTGTCGATGGTCAGCCTCGGAAGCGAACGATCGAGCCAGCCGGGCATCCACCAGTTGGCTTTCCCGAGCAGCTGCATGATGGCCGGGACGAGCACCATGCGGACAATAGTCGCATCGACGATCACGGCTGTCGCCAGGCCGAGGCCCATCAGCTTCAGTACCCGCTGATCGCCCAGGACGAACGACAAGAAGACGGCGGCCATGATGGCGGCCGCGGCGGTGATGACCCGTGCAGTCAAAGCCAAACCGTTCGACACGGCTGATCTCGTATCGCCGCTGAGCACATACTCCTCTCGGATTCTCGACAGCAGGAAGACCTCGTAGTCCATCGAGAGACCGAAGAGAATGGTGAACAGCATCATCGGCACCCAAAACTCGATCGGGCCCGGTCGTCCGATGCCGACGACGTCGCGGAGCCAGCCCCACTGGAATATCGCCACGATCACGCCATACGAGGCACCGATCGAAAGCAGGTTCATGAGACCGGCCTTGATCGCGATGACGACGGAGCGGAACGCGGTCATCAGCAACAGGAACGATAGGAGGATCACAGCGGTGACCATGAGTGGCAGCCGTGACCCGACATGATCGGCACCATCGATACCCACAGCGGTGTCTCCTCCGACATGGATATCAAGCGCCGCACCTTTGATCTCACCCCGCAGCCTGTGAACGAGCGACTCGGTCGAACGATCCTGGGGTGCGCCCTTAGGGACCACCATCAACACTGCCGCGTCGTTGGTGGGGCTGGGGCGGATGGGCATCACGTAGGCGACATCGGGATCTCTTGCGGCGATCTCGGCGAACTGCTGCACCGACGCGACCGTGGTATGGCCGTTGAGGTTCGCCGCGAGAAACAGAGGCCCGTTGAACCCGGGCCCAAACCCCTTGGCAAGTATGTCGTACGCCTGTCGTGTCGTCCACGATGCCGGGTCGTTGCCTTGGTCGGCCTGTCCGAGGCGGATCGAGAACAGGGGCAGGGCGAGAACCACCAGCACCGCCGCGGCGCCGCCGCCCATCAACCACGGGTGGTTCTGGACCATGTGACTCCACCGGTACGCCGCGCTCTCTCTGTGGTGTCGGCGCTTGTGCTCCTTCGCGACCAGCTTTTGGCCGGCAAAACCGATGATCGCGGGAACCAGGGTCACCGACGCCAACATCGTCATCAGTACCGCGAATATCGCGCCGAGCGACAGCCCGTAGATGAAGTTGATCCCCATGATGAACATGCCGAACAGCGACAGGATCACCGTTGACCCGGCGAAGAGGACGGCACGCCCCGCGGTCGCAAGCGCGGAGATGGTCGCCGTTTCTGGGTCCAGGCCTTCGTGCAGACCGCCGCGATAACGGACGACGATGAAGAGGGCGTAGTCGATCCCAACACCGAGGCCGATCATGATCGCCAGGTAAGGGGCGAATGACGGGACTGTCACGGCGTGGCTTAGAAGCGCGACAAAGACGGTACCGATCCCAACCCCCGCGATCGCCGCAAGTATCGGCAGCGACATAGCGATAAAGGACCCGAAGGCAACGAACAGGATGATCATCGCCGCCACGATCCCGATCCCCTCAGACCCACTGGGAGGTTGCTGGATGGCCTCCGCTACCACCGGGCCAGCGAGGGCGACCTTCAGCCCGGGCACCTTGACAGCCTTGGCGGCCTGGATGATCGGCTTGGCGGTCTTGGTCGGCATGTCGCCGGCTTGCTTGTCGAAGGTGATCGTCGCGAAGGCAACCGACCGGTCCGCGCTGACCCTACCCGGCGACGAATATGGCGAGTCGAGCGCCATCACGTGAGGGACGTGGCCAGGGCCCGCCTCGGCGAACAGGGCCTGCATCGCCGCTTCCACCTGCGGGTCGTTCACCCCTGCGCGCGAAGTGAAGACGATTTCCGCGGTGTCACCCGCCCGAGCGGGGAAATGGGTCTTCAGCAGGTTGTACGCGCTGACCGAGTCAGAGTGTCCGCCGCTGTAGTTGTTGCTGTACGCGTTGCCGATCGCCGCACCGATTCCGTTGATGACGATGAATCCGGCAACCCAGAGCAGGACCACGCGCCGGCGGTGGTCGTAGCACCAACGCGAAAGCCGTGACAGAAGCACTCAAATCTCCTTGCATCCGACGAAGCTCCGTCTATCCCGAAGTAAGTCCAATACCGATGACGACGGGCACTAACCGTTTGTGACGAGTCGGCCGGCGCAAAGTCATCGGTGCCTATGCCGGACCGCTCTGGAAGGGGAGCTGCTCGCCAGTCTCGAGGAGCGTCTTGAGGCCGCTGAGGATCTCGCTCCAGCCGCCGCCGGCGCCACTCGACTCACTCTCACCCCTGAGCACTGCGGCCCAGATCGGCGCCCCGGTCACGTCGTGGGTGACGGTGACCTTGGTAACCCCGCCCCGGGCCGGTTCCAGGTCCCAGGTTAGTCGGGTGAACGCCTCCGCGGCCAGCTCGGGGGTCATCGTCATGCGCCAGGTCTGCACCAGCTTCCGAGGCGGGTCGGCCTCTATCACCTCGCCGTCGCTGATGACGTCCGGGCATCCCACCGCCTTCATGCCTTCGTTGGCGTGAGCCCGAAAGGCACCCCCAGGCTGCAGGTCGTACTCCAGAAGTGGGGCATATCCGTACTTCACCGTCCACTCCGGCTTGGTGATCGCCTCCCAGATCGCCTCGGGCGTCGCCTTGATGTACACCCGGTACATCTGGACTGTCTCCGTCGTCTGACTCGCCGTGGTCATTTCCGTGCCTCCAACTCGGTCTTGAGATTGACGAGCGCCGAAGCTTGGCGCTCGGTGTACTTATCGATCCACCGGTCGTGGATCAGCCGTATCGGGACGGGATTGAGAAAATGCAACTTCTCCCGGCCAGACCGGCGGGTGACGACAAGCCCCGCCCCTTCCAGCAGGCGCAAATGCTTCATCACCCCGATGCGCGTCATGTCCACCTCCGCCTCGAGCTCGGTCAACGTGCGGCCTTCGCGCTCGAAGAGAAGGTCAAGTAGGAAACGACGCGTGGGGTCCGCCAACGCCTTGAACACACGATTGTCGTCCTCCACACCGCGAGAATATACGTAACCAAATGGTTACGTGTCAACACACCCCGATAACGCCCGCACGGAAATAGACAACCGCCCGGCCAGTCTCGCCAGACCGGCCGGGCGGTGTTAGATCCCTCGGAGTTGACCGATCAAGACTCGGTCACCGCGGAGCTTGGCTAGGAGGTGGCGGAACCGCTCGCGGGTGTCCCGGACGTTCCAGGGGCGGCGCCTGATCCACGAGGACGGGTGGTCCCGGCTCCCCCACGTGGGGTCTTGTTCGGCGACGACTTCTGCGGCACCGGCCTGGTGGCGGTGTCGTTTTCACGCCGGCGGATCCGGAACGGGTCTGATCCCGGAGACACCTTCTTGTCACCGAGGTGGACGAACTGGGGCTGGATCGTCGCCCGGTCGGCCTTGAGGCTCACCTGGAGTCCGGGAGTGCAGGTGGTGGTGAAGTCCACTCCATCGACTCCCCCGTAGTCAACGAAACGGAACCGCAACGAGTGTCCTTTGGGGCCTACCTTGACTACGTCATCCTTCTCGTCCTTCACCCGGGTGACGTTGCCGATCTGACCGCGCGAAGTGATGGTTCCGGTGAACACCACCCGGTTGGCCTGGCCAGGGAGCAGCGGGTGGCTGACCCGCAGGCCCCATCCCCCGCTCGGGTTGTGCCACAGGTAGACGCCATCATCGCGTGCGTCGAAAGCGTCGGGTCGGCCTTGCACGTAAGCGGGCCAGTGCGAGTTCGTGTCGCAGTTGGCCTTACCCGGAGCGGTCGACCCCGACCCTTGCCCGGATGTCGCCGAACTCGCAGCCGCTGAAGGGACCGCTGGCGCGTGGGTAGCCGCGCCGCCGGCCGCACCCACCGCTGTCACCCCGGCTGCGATACCGCTTAGAAGCTTGAACATGGTGTTGCTCCTTGCTCGTCAGTTTCACTGCGCCGGAACGCCCGACGTCGCGTGTCAGCATCGAGCAAGGTCGTTTTCAGCCTTGAAGGGAAGTATCAAGAAATTGTGAAGAGGCCGCGCTACCAAGTTGACCCCAAGTACACCAACGAATCGCAACGTGATGCTTGTGACCAAAAGTCCGGACAATGCATTCGTCCAACGCCACATAGTGCATACTCAGCGATGCCGTCGCCTCAGTAGGTATCGGACGTTCCACAGAGGGGTGAAAATGTCATCGACTTTCCGCTACACGCGGGTCGGACTCGTCCTGTTAGCTGCGTTCATTGCAGGCTGCGGAGGGAGCAGCCGAACTTCGACAGGAAACGGTGGCTCGAGCAACTCCACAAGACCATCGGTCACCACAGCCCCTGCCGCGACCGCCCAGCCGGAATCAAGCACCACAAACGGGTCGGCGGGGGGAGCCGGCTCGGCCGCAGGTGCTGCGATCACATCGGTCGTGTTCAGTGGGACGACCTTGAATCCGACGGTGACGGTATCCGGTTCCGGCCTGGGTCAGCTGCCGGCACCCAATCCCACCTACACGCCGGAGGGCACCAACCTCTGCCCGTTGCCACCATCGGCGAACCAGGGGTACGACTACGGCACCAGTTTCTACCTGTTCGACACCAGCCGGAACTGGGCCGGAGGACGGTACAGGCCCAACCTGAATGAACTTGACTGCATCGGCCTCATCGAATCCAAGTTCACACCGAGCCAGGTGGTGTTCACGTTCGGATCGGCCTACTCCCAGTATCAGCAGAAGGACAACTACCTCCTTGCCGAGGGAGACAGCTACGAACTAGCGGTGAACGGCGCCGTGTTCCGAGGGACCGTTCACTACACGACCTGATAGATCTGGGCGCGTCGCTCAGTCGTCAAGCAGCGACGCTCGACGCCAACGCCTCGGCCGCGAGTTCGTAGGACTCGTCAACCAGACGGCGGGTGTGCCGGAAATCCATCATCGACAAGCCCTCGAATTGAGGAGCTGGAAGCACGGTCACCCTCTGATGTTCGGCAGGAAGCGGGTCTGGGCCCAGCGCGAAACGGGCTACGTCGAAGGCCTCGAGCAACGTTGCCAACGCTCCTAACCGTCCAGGAACACGTGGCCGCGAACGCGCTGAAACATCGCACACGAATATTTGCTTCGCACCTGCCGCGATTGCTCGGGCCACCGGTACTGGCACCAGCACTCCGCCATCGACATGCCGGTGCCCTCCGAGAATGACCGGCGGGAACACCCCCGGAAGGGCGGCTGAAGCGAGCAGCAAGTCGACCGCGGGACCGGTGGACCACCACGCCGGTGTGCGCGAGTCCAGATCTGTGGTGACCACCTCGAACCGGCAAGGCAGATCCGCCAGATCGACGACCGGGCAGAAGCGTCCGATCAACTGCCGCAGAGCGTCTGGGCGGCACAGGTAGTCCTTGCCGGCGGCCATGTTCGCCAGGGTGCGCACGGAACGCATGCCGAACACGTCACTGCTGCGCAGGCTCGTCCATATCGCCTCCAGTTCCGCGACCCTCTCTAGATCGGGGCGTGACGCGAGAAACACTCCGTTCAACGAGCCCACCGAACAGCCGACGATCAACTCGGGGACGAAACCGGCCTCTAGCAGCGCGCGGGCCTGCCCGACCTGGATCGCCCCGAGCACCGAGCCACCGGATAGTACGAGTGCAACGGGGGGTCCAGGAGGAGGAGTCGGCGACGGGGTGGAGCGGCGGCCGACACGGTCGCGAACGGAAAACAGCCGTCCCGTAGTGCGCTCGAACCCCTTCATACTCTTCTCATCGGCAGAAGATCCTCGAGATTGATCCCTTGATACAAGAGTTGCCACGCCGTTTGTCCCAAATGAGCCCAACCGAACCTGGTGGTGTCGATGGAATTTGTGCCGCCGCAACGACGCTACGCTCGGGCGCATGAAGAAGCTCATCATTCTTGCTGTACTCGTCGGGCTGGGATTGGTCGCCGCCCAAAAGCTCCGCTCCAGCTAACAGATCCAATCGGAGCCCGCCGGCCAGGGCCAGCAGTTACTGCGCTTGCGTCTCCACGAGGACGAAAATTCCCGGGATGGCGCGCAACCAACCCCTAGCCTCAACAGGTTGTGCTGTCCGCCCAACGAGTGACCGTGACAAGAGGGAAGCGAACCGTCCTCGAGTCGGTGTCGTTGTCGGTCGACAAAGGGTCGCGCCTCGGGGTTGTCGGGCCGAACGGCATTGGGAAGAGCACGCTCCTGCGCGTCCTGGCCGGCACTCAGGTTCCGGACGAGGGCAGGGTGGAACGAGCGCCGGCGTCCTTAAGGATCGCGTTCCTGCCGCAAGAGACCGATGCACGAGCGGGCGAGAAGCTATTGGATTATCTGGCGCGCAGAACGGGAGTGGCGGATGCGGAGGCCGAGCTCGACAAGCTGACCGAGCTCCTCGCCGCGGACCCGGATGTGGTCGACGACTACACCGCGGCTCTCGAAGTCTTTTTATCGAATGGTGGAGATGACTTCGCGACGCGCGCTTCTGCTGTGGCCCGCGAGGTCGGCCTGCCGCCAGACAAGGTGGACGTGCCGGTCTCGGAGATGTCGGGTGGCCAGGCCGCCCGGGCTCGTCTGGCCGCGGTGCTGTTGACCAGAGCGGACGTGCTGTTGTTGGACGAGCCGACCAACGACTTGGACTTCTCCGGTCTCGATCTTCTCGAAGCTGCGGTCGATCGTTTCGACGGCGCGGTGGTCACGGTGTCGCACGACCGGGCGTTCCTGGATCGGGTCGCCACGCGCATACTGGAGCTGGAGGAGCACACCCACCGCGCCAGCGAATACGCCGGGGGGTGGAGCGAGTTCGTCGAACGACGGGCCCTCGCCCGCACCCAGGCGTCTACCGCCTACGAGGCATGGAAGACCGAACGGGATCGCCTCCGGGCGCGCATCAGAGCCCAGCGATCGTGGTCCGAGCAGGGCGTGCGGAAAGTCGTTAAGCGGCCGCGGGACCATGACAAGGCGCAGCGCGGGTTCTTCGTCAACCGCACAGAAAAGCAAGCTTCCAAGGTTCGCATCTCCGAACGGGCGCTCGAGCGGCTGGGCGCGGTGGACAAACCCTGGGAGGGCTGGCAGCTGCACCTCGACCTGTCCCATGCCGGGCGGTCCGGCGACCGGGTCGTCAAACTCACCGGAGCGGTCGCGCGGCGCGGGATCTGGCAGCTCGGTCCGGTCGATCTGGAGATCGGGTGGGCGGAGCGGTTGGTGATCACCGGGCCCAACGGCGGCGGGAAGTCGACTCTATTGCAGGCGATACTCGGGCACCTGCCTCTGGTTGAGGGTGACCGTTGGGTCGGGCCGTCGGTGCGCTTTGGCGAGCTGGACCAGCGCCGGCGGCGTGCGGATCCGTCGTTGAGCCTCGCGGATGCGTTCGTGGCGGCTACATCAGTGACTGCCGAGGAAGCGCGCTCTACGCTCGCCAAGTTCGGCCTCACCGCCGCGCATGCCGGCCGCCCGGTCGGCGGTCTCTCCCCCGGTGAGCGCACTCGGGCCAACCTCGCCGAGCTGATGGTGACCGGCACCAACTGCCTTGTGCTGGACGAGCCCACCAATCACCTCGACCTGCCCGCCATCGAGCAGATCGAAGAAGCCCTCGACAGCTACACCGGCACGCTCCTGCTAGTCACCCACGACCGCTGGCTACTCGAAACCGTCGACTACGACCGGATCGTCGAAGTACGAGACGGGCAAGTTCGCTGACACGCGCGTCATAGAACTAGCTTGTAGGCCGTGAGCTTCGACCCAGAAGCCGTTCGGACCAAGTATCTCGCTGAGCGCGACAAGCGGCTGGTTCCCGGCCGCTCCGACATCCGCGACCTGCGAGCGGACGAGCACTTCTCTCGGTACCGGGACGACCCGTTCACGCCCTTCATCGAGCGCGGACCGGTCTCGGATGAGGTCGATGTTGTCATCGTGGGCGGCGGCATTGCCGGGGTCCTCGCCGGCGCCAGCCTCCGCAAGGCCGGCGTGCAGCGGATCCGCATCGTGGACCTCGCCGGCGGTATCGGAGGAACCTGGTACTGGAACCGCTACCCGGGGGTCATGTGCGACGTCGAGTCGTACATGTACATCCCGATGCTCGAGGAGTTCGACTACGTACCGACACAGCGCTACGCGTTCGGCGAGGAGATACGGCAACACCTGGAGAAGATCGCCGACCGGTACGACCTGGTGAGCGACTCGTTGTTCCATACCGGGGTCACCCGTGCCGAATGGGACGACGACTCAGCTAGGTGGCGCATATCCACCGACCGCGGCGACGAGATCGGTTGCCGGTGGTACGTGCTCGCGGTCGGGATCCTCAACCTGCTAAAGCTGCCCACCATCGCAGGGATGGAGGACTTTGCCGGGCGCTCGTTCCACTCTTCCCGATGGGACTACGAGTACACGGGGGGAGGCCCGCACGAGCCGCTGGCGCGTCTCGCTGACAAAGACGTCGCCTTCATCGGCACCGGCGCCTCAGGCATCCAGTGCGTACCGCCGCTAGCAGAATCGGCAAGGCACTTGTACGTTTTCCAGCGCACTCCGTCCGCAGTCGGTGTCCGCGGGAACCGGCCAACCGATCCCCGCTTCCGCGACGAGTGCAAGCCGGGCTGGCAGCGTGAACGGATGGACAACTTCCAGGCGATCATGCTGGGCCGCAAGGTCGATTTCGACAGCGTGGACGACGGATGGACCCACCACTACGCCGCGGTGCACCACCCTCCCCGAACTGACGGCATGACGATCGCGGACTACATGCGCGCGGGCGAGGAACTGGACTACGCGATCATGGAGGAGCACCGGCGCCGCGTAGAGGAACTCGTGTCCGATCCGGCGAAGGCGGCCATCCTAAAGCCGTACTACCGCTACCTCTGCAAGCGTCCCTGTTTCCACGACGAGTACCTGCAGGCGTTCAACAACCCCAACGTCTCGCTGATCGACTGCCCGGCGGGAATCGAGAAGATCACCGAGAAGGGTCCTGTCGTCAACGGCCGGCAATACGAGGTCGACTGCATCATCTACGGCACCGGGTTCGAGCCGGAGCTGACTCCGTTGTTCCGCCGCGCCGGTCACGAGATCGTCGGTCGCGGCGGCATCACCCTGGCGGAGAAGTGGGCTGACGGAGCAGCCACGATGTTCGGGATGATGACCCGTGGCTTCCCGAACATGTTGGTCATGCCCGCGCCTGGCCAGCAGGCCGTGGTGACTGTGAACTACACCCAGGTGGCGGTCCTCGGTGGCGAGTTCGTGGGCCGGATGGTCGAGCTTCTCGATAGGCAGGGCGTCGACGTGTTCGACGTGAGCGCCGAGGCCGAGGAAGCGTGGACGAAGCAGATCGTCGACTCCTACGTAGACAGCAGCGCCATCATGTCCGCGTGCACTCCGTCACGCATCAACAACGAAGGGCACCCGGAGCTGCTCAACCCGCGCAACGGCAACTACGGGCGCGGATTCGGCGACTGGTTCCGATACCGGGAACGGCTGGAGCAGTGGCTCGCTGAAGGCACCCTCGACGGGCTCGAGTTAGAGGCCCGGGCCAAAACATCGTGACTACGGCATCATGACCGCCGCGCGCCAGAAGGTAGCCGTCGTTACCGGTGGCGGCGGAGGGATCGGTGCCGCGGTGGCCGAGCAGCTTGGTCGCGACGGATGGTTCGTGGTGACGGTCGACCCGCTCGTCACTCTTGACGGGTCCGCCACGTTGCCCGAACCGAAGGAGACGACCGCAGCGCGCATCACCGCGGCCGGCGGCTCGGCTCGGGCGTCGTCAGCGTCGGTCACCGACGGCAACGCGCTGCGGACCTTGTTCAACGAACTCGCGGATGAGCACGGTGGGCTCGACGCAGTAGTGAACGTAGCGGGCATCACCCGCCCCACCAGCTTCGCGAGAGGAAGCGAGCAGGACTGGCTGGCAGTTCTGTCTGTGCACCTCGGGGGCTACCTGAACGTTCTCGAGGCTGCGTTGCCGATCATGGCGGCAGCCGGGCGGGGCCACATCGTCGGAGTGACTTCCGGCTCGGGGTGGCGGTCAGCTGACGCAGGGGCGTACAGCTGTGCCAAGCGCGCCGTCGCCGCGCTCACCTGGGAGCTCGGCCGCTGCGCACCCGCCGGCGTGACCGTCAACGCGATGTCGCCGATCGCGGAAACTCGAATGGTGACCGAAGCGTTGGAACGCGCCCGTCGCGCAGCTGCGGCCGCCGGCAACACCGTCGGCACAGGCGGGCTGTCCCTCGCCTCGTTGCCAGCCCCGGAAGATCTCGGGCCCATAGGTGCATATCTCGCCGGCGATGGATTCGGGTGGTGCAACGGGCGGATCTTGTTCACCGGCGGTTCCGAGGTTGCCTTCATCGACGAGCCGCGTCTGCTCGAAGTGGTGCGCACCGATGGCGCGGCATCAATTGCCCGAGTCCTCGACGCGATCGTGCCAGGCGCCCTGGCTTCTGCGGAGGCGGCACAGGGAACGACGGGCGGGGGAAACCCCCGGTTCGGTCCCATCTTCGAGGAACAGGCTTCGGGACCGCTTCCGGCTGCGACCGTGCGATCCTGCGCGGTCGTCTCCGACCGGCCCCGGTTGGCGTCCCGGCTGACAGCGGCGCTCGGAGCGCGATCAGTGGTGTGCCATGGTGTCGAAGCCAATGAAGGATTCGGCGACGCGGCCAAGCGAATCGAAGCGATCGCGGATGCGAACGGTCCGTTGGATGCCGTCGTCGTTGCGCCAACAGGCGACGCTCCTGCGGATGCCAGTGACGGACACGAGTGGGAGCGGGTGCTCGCTTCGCACCGTGGAATCGTTGATCG
Source organism: Acidimicrobiales bacterium (assembly GCA_036378675.1). Classification (NCBI taxonomy): domain Bacteria; kingdom Bacillati; phylum Actinomycetota; class Acidimicrobiia; order Acidimicrobiales; species Acidimicrobiales bacterium. Next base: position 61,460 of record DASUWA010000013.1, on the reverse strand, counting down.
GATATACAGCGACGCCGGGTGGGCGCGCGCGACAGCCGACTACGCAGTTGAAAAAGAACGGCCGTTGCGGCTCGTGACTCTGACGGACGGGCGGACTTCGGGTGGCCGAAGCCGGGCCCAGGCCTCCGCGCAGCTCGCACGCGCAGCCGGCACGTCCACCAAGGGAAGGGTCAACGCCTTCGCCGTGAGCCTCGAAGCGTCCGAAGAAGACGCCGGTGCAGCGGCTGCCGAGCTGGTCGCCCATCTTCTCGCTGACCCCGACGCCGCGGCCTTGGCAGGAGCGGAGCTCGTAGTGGACTCGGACTGGTTGGGCCTGCGCAGCCATCCCCGGCCAATCGCCAGCGTCGTCTACGGTGGCCCGTCCGTGCCGGGCTGGCTCGACGCGACGCTGCGGGAAATCGCGGGAGTGGGTTCGTGACCGAAACCTTGGTCCGGGTGCCAGATCGTGTGGTGGACGCCCACGTGCACATCTGGGACCCCGCGCGCACCGACTGGTACCCGTACCTCTCGGCCACCGGGCCCGCGGTCCCGGGAGGCAGCTCCGCGATGAAGCGGCTCTTCGACGTGGCCACCTACAAGTCGGAAACGGCGCGCTGGAACGTCCAGAAGTTCGTCAACGTGGCCGCCGCGACCGGGCGTAACTCGGTCGACGAGACCATCGAGCTCGACCGCGAGGCCGCCGCCCATGGCGGACCGGACGCCATCGTCGGCGGCCTGCCACCGACTGACACGGTCGCACAAGCCATCGAGCTGATCGACCGGCAGATGGCTGCGTCCAGGTTCCGCGGGGTACGACCGATGGGGGGTTTCGATCTATCCGTCCCCGAACCCGAGGTGCTTCGCGCGCTCCAGGAGCGGGACCTCGTCTTCGAACTCATGACCCGCACGGACCAACTCGTCACAGCAGCGTCGAGACTCCAGGAAGTCGACGATCTGGTCGTCGTCGTCGAGCACACCGGGTGGCCTCGACTTGGCCCGGAAGACGAGCGAAAGATCTGGGAAACCGGCATCGACGCCCTCGCGGGAATTGGCGGGAATGTCTTCTGCAAATTGTCCGGTCTGGCCATGCCGTTTAAGTCGATGAAGGCTGACGTTTTCGCGCCTTGGATCGAGTACGCAATCGAAGCTTTCGGAGTAGACCGCTGCATGTTCGCGAGCAATTTCCCCGTCGACTCCGCGGTCGGCACCTTCGACGAGCTGTACGAGACGTACAGCAAGGTGACAGCCGGCCTCGACTCAGAGTCGCGCGACATGCTGTTCGCAGGAAACGCCGAGCGGGTCTTCCGCCTCTGACCGCGGCCGAGCAGCGGGCCTGATCCCCGGAAACCCTGTGGTTTCGGCGGTCTCACTAACAGTGGTTTCTCAACCACATGTATGTATCAAAATCGTGAGATAAGCCGACTCTCATTTGTCCGTTTAGAGAGGTATTTAACTCGGGTATAGACCGAATTGATACTTCTGCTTTCCGGGCCAGTGCGGGTGCTACCGGTGCAGAGATATCAAATAACAAGCTCACGGTTCCTACGGGGAGGACCAATGGGAACAGCGGTGCGCGGCCAGCACTTCTCAAGTCGCCCCAGAGCCTGACGTCAAAAGGTCGCCAACCACGACGTTCGGTTCCTGAAGGGCGTGGGCCGGGGAGCGCCGCCATGCGCTCCCCGGTCCGCCAAACCGCACCGGCGTTACACCGCGGCGGGGATCGCACCCTGTTCGTTGGGATCGGCTCCGAGGCTGGCGATGGAGCGTTGCAGGAGTGCGAGGCCGGCGAGTCCGGGAAGGCGGTCTACCCGCCTGTCGATTCGTTGGACTGCGGCGAGCCCGTCCGGACCGGACATCAGGTAGGTGGCCAGATGGGCGGTCTCTGCTTCCGGCATGACTCCTGAGCCGACTGGCGACCACAGACGATTGAGCGCGAAGCGGGTCAGGCGCTGGGCGCGGCGGCTGGCAGCCAGCCGCCGGTGCGCTTGGCTTGCGTAAAAGTCAATATGGCGGCCTTCCTGGCGCATTATTCGTCGGAGCAGTTCCGATAGGACAGGATGGCCTGCCCGCCGTGCGAGCTGGCTATAGCCGGCTTGGGTGGTCCACTCGTTGATCGCTCCCCATGTCATCTGTACGGTCACGAAATCTTCCCCGGCGAGAACGGAGCCGGCCATCATCATGAGCGGTCGGAGGCGTTCGGCCCATCCGAGCTGTCGGCGCATGTTGGTTACCCGGGTTTGGCCGGCCGGCTCTCCGTGCGCGGAAAGTACGGCGGCGAGGGCTTCGCCGTGCCAGAACTCCTCGAACACCCAGAACGACAGGAACGAGGTGATCTCCGCGTCGCCGTGTGCAGGGCTCACCAGAAGATCCCTCAGGTAACAGACCGTGTGGTACTCGACGTCGTGCATGTAGCGCAGACAACGAAGAGCATCGGGGCCGAGGGGTGATGTTGCGAAGCTGTCGAGCTCGAGATCGTCGAAGTGGAGGCGGTCGGTTCGGCGCTTGTAGTCCTCGATGTCGAACTCCACGCAAGGTATTCGGTGCTCTAGCCCGATTGGATGCACAAAAGTTGGTTCGCCGAGATGAACGGCGGAAGCGGTTGAGTATTGGCGCCTGTGGACGAGTCTTCACGGCGAGACTGACTCCACTCGTGGGTCAGTCGGCAGACCTCGGCTGGCCTCGAAGCGGGCACTCGAGTTATGTCGAGTCGTCGGCTGCGCCAGCCGCGAGCGCCTTGCTAAGCACCCGACGGAGGGTCTTCGCATCGCCAGCAGTGAAGTGGCCCCCGAAATGGTTCCGGATCAGCTCAAGATACGTAGGCGCGGCCCGGCGGAACGCGTTCGTGCCCGCAGGAGTCAACCTGGCAAAGGCTGATCGACCGTCGTCGGGGTTCGGCACCTTCTCTAGGTAGCCGGCTCGGACGAGCTCGTCTACCACCCTGCTGACGCGGGTCCTGCTGAGTACGACGACCTCCCCGAGGTCGAACATGCGCAGCTTCTTATCCGCCGCAGCGCTCAGCTCCAGCAGGACGTCGTACCAGGCGAGAGGCATCCCCGCATGCCGCTGCAGCTCCGCGTCGATCAGCGGCACGAGCCGGGCGTGCAGTCGGAGCATCGCCGCCCACGCGGACACGACGTCGTCGTCGCGCCAGGTTTCTTTCACAGTTCTGACATTACCACTTGATAGGTGTGTGCAGACGCACTTATACTCTGTGCGTACGCACATAACTAGGAGCGAACGACATGAAGACCATCACCCGTACAGAGCTTCAGAACCGGCTCGGCTCGATCGTTCTCCTCGAGGCGTTGCCCCGCAACTACTTCGAGGCAGAGCACCTGCCTGGCGCTCGAAACATGCCCCGCGACGAGATCGACGCTCTGGCGTCATTGCTCGTCCCGGACAAAGGGGCGGCTGTGGTCACCTACTGCGCCGGCCCCTCCTGCCCGAACTCGAAGATAGCTGCCGAGCGGCTGGAGACCCTCGGTTACACCGAGGTCTACGCCTACGAAGGCGGCAAAGAGGAATGGCTTGCTGCCGGCCTTCCCTTCGAACAAGGACTGTCGGATACCGCGGCGTGAAGCTCCAACGTCTGGAATAGAGCGCTTGCTGAGGACGCTTATGGGAACGTGAGGCGAACGGTCCTCCTCGTTTCAGGAAGCCTCCGCACGACGTCCACCAACACCGCGCTACTGCGAACGACCGCCGAGGTGGCACCCGAAGGAGTCGATTGCCGGATCTATGACCGCATCGCGCGCTTGCCTGCGTTCAACCCCGATGACGATCGCCACCCCCTGCATCCAGAGGTGCAGCGGCTCCGTGACGCCATACATCAAGCAGACGCAATCCTGTTCTCTACTCCCGAATACGCGGGAGCCCTACCGGGGTCTCTGAAGAACTTGCTCGACTGGACCATCGGCGACGAACAGGCTGGTTCTATCTACGGCAAGCCTGTCGGATGGGTTAACGCGTCGCCACGAGGCGCCGAAGGTGCACATGGCGAACTTCGGACTGTGCTGGGCTACGCCCACGCCCGTCTGATCGACTCTGCGTGCGTTCAGATGCCGGTCACCTCTCAAATGATCGGTCTCAATGGACTTATCGCCGACGCCACATCACGGGCGGCCCTCACCGACGTCCTTACAGCGCTCACAGCAGCCACGACCTCCGCGTCCGCCCCGTCTGGCTGCTAGGAGCTGCATGGTGCTGCCGGCCCGAGGCGGGGTCCCGCGGACAAAGTTCCTGGCGCGGTGACCTAGAGAGGCCTACTGAGTGGGTCCATACGCCGAAGCGCTCTCGGTAACGGTCAGGTGGAACCAGTGTTCGAGGCCGGGCAGTCCGCTCATAAAGGTGTGAACATCCTTCTCGACCTTGACCGTCACGACCCCGGCGTTCACCTTCACTGAGATGAGCTTGAGACCGCGATGCGTTGCAATCGACGCCGCCACCGCTTGGTCGATTGACCCGGAAGCGAGTCCAGCATGAGAATCGAGCACCACCGCTGCCCCTGCTTGGGCGGCGGTGTTGGCGTTGTCGCGCAAGCGCCCCTCGTCGAACAGCGGTGGGAGCAGGCCGGCGGCAAGAACTCCCACCACTGCCAGAAGCACGACAACTTTGATTGCGATGCGCACTTATCACCCCTTAGTTGCCCACTCTCGCAGATCGTAAGTCTTGGCTGGGGGACCCCTAGACCTTCACAGCCAATCGTAGAAGTCAGTGGACGACCAACTCTCTGACCCGGGCAATGGCCTCGCCAAAGGGGGGTGCCACATAGATGATCAGTCGATCGACGTCCAGTCCGGCTGCGCCCTTTACATCAGGCCATGAAGAAACCAAGGCGGTCACCAAGAAACTTTGCGGGTCGCGGCCGCTGCGGGCGCAAGCCCGCCGTGCGCTCGCAACCAACTCGGTCATCGCCGGTCCAACCGAAACGCAGATGCCGTCACCGACACCCCCCGCGAGCTCGGCCATCTTTGGACCCCGAACTCCAACAACGATCGGCGGAACGGGCACTGGGACGAGAAACCCCCTCGCGGGCGGTACATCGCCAGACCAGACCCGACGCAGCATGGTGATCGCCCGCTCGACGTCGCTTCGCCGCTCCGCGGCGTTGCGTACCGGGTGTCCCAAGGCTTCCTGCTCGATCGCGTATGTGGTCCCCGATTGCGCGCCGGCACCAATCCCAAGGAGGAGCCGACCTCCGCTGACATGCTGCAACGTCGCCGTCATGACTGCGAGGGTTCCCGGATCGCGGTTGGCGACGTTTAGGACCAGCGGGCCGATTCGGATCCGGGGAACCTCAGCCGCGAGAGCGGACAACACCGTCCAACACTCGAGCACGTAAGGCGCGTTTTGCACCGACCCTGCCAGATGGTCGTTTACCCATACACCCGCAAAGCCGGCCCGTTCGGCCACCAACGCCGCTTCGCGCACGTCCCGCCACGTTGAACCGAAGGTCTCCAAGAGGAGGTCGACCGCAGGCGATGTCATGTTGCCCGCCAACGGGCTGCGTCATGTTGCCCGCCAACGGGCTGTCCGATCACGCCTCCTTGCGCTGCGGGCGCCAGAAGGTGGCGAGGTAGCCGGCGGTTCCGCCGACGCCGACGACGAGCGCCACCCAGATCGCCTCCGACGGGTCCTGCGGCCAGTGGAACCCGGCAGCGTGGTCGATCGACCACTCGCCCGGTCCCAGGGCACCCAACACCAGCGACAGGATCGCGAGGGTGGCGACGTACTCCCAGCCTTCGGTCGGGCGGGCGGTGATGAAGAATCCCTTGTCCCGGTGATTGGTGATCCACGCCACGAGCATCAAGGACGCTGCAGCTCCATAGGCCGCCGGGGTCACCAGCCCCAAGGCCAGGAACGGAGCGACCGCCACCTCGGTCCAAGTCAACGTCTGCGCCTGGAGCGCGCCGTATTTCAGACCGAGGCTCGTCAGCCAATTCGCCATTCCCGGACCGGACTGCAGCGCCTTCACGTGCCTGACGCCGTGCGCCAGCATCACCGCGCCAACCCAGATCCGCGCCGCCAGCAAGACGAAGTTCACAGCGTTGCTCATGCGTTGTCCTCCAGGGGGTCCTAGGAACCTTAGCCAGCCGTCCGGGTCGACCGCCGTGGTGCGGCTGGACAGCCCGGCGGACAGACTGGGGCTATCTAAACGCGCAGGGGGTTTCTCGTGGACGACGTGTTATGGCTCGACGCAACTGGGCAGGCCGAACTGATTGCGAAGGGAGAGGTGAAGGCTCGCGATCTGGCCGAGTCGGCTATCGCCCGCATCGAGAAGCTCGACGGATCTATCAACGCGGTCATCCATCGGCGTTTCGACCGGGCTATGGCAGAGATCGACGCCGGGCTACCGGCCGGGCCGTTCAGCGGGGTGCCGATCTTGATCAAGGACCTCTACGCGGACTCGGCCGGCGACCCAGCCCACCAAGGCAACCGCGCGCTGCGCGACGCCGGCTGGACCGCCGAGGGCGACAGCTGGCTGGTCGCCCGCTTACGGGCAGCTGGCTTCGCTTTCCTGGGCCGGACCAACACACCCGAATTCGGCCTGGTTCCGGTTACTGAGCCGCAGGCTTACGGCCCGTGCCGAAACCCGTGGGATCTCTCCCGCTCGCCCGGCGGCTCGAGCGGCGGCAGCGCGGCGGCGGTCGCAGCCGGCATGGTCGCGGTCGCCCACGCCAGCGACGGTGGAGGTTCGATTCGCATACCGGCAAGCATGTGCGGCCTGGTCGGCCTCAAGCCCTCGCGGGGCAGGACGACTCTGGGACCCGAGGGAGATGAGAGCGGGCTGTCAGTGCAACACGTGGTGGCGCGATCGGTGCGCGACACTGCGGCTCTGCTCGACGTCCTGCGAGGACCCGGTCCGGGTGACATGGTGGTCGCCCCACCGCCCGCACGCGCGTACCGGGCGGAAGTCATGGTCCGCCCGGTACAGCTTCGGATCGGGATTCTCGATTCGAGCCCGGCCGGCGACCTAGACCCTGAGTGCCGGGCCGCGGTTCAGGCTGCCGCGCGGGTGCTCGAGCAGTTGGGTCACGCTGTCTCGGAGGACCACCCGGAGATAGGTCCGGAGGCAGGAGTTAACTTCGGCACCCGTTGGGTGGTCAACGCCAGAGCGCGCCTCAACTGGCTCGGTCGGTTGCTCGGCCGCGAGGTAACCGCCGACGATGTGGAGCCGTTGACGTGGGCCATGGCTTCGGTTGGGCAGACCTTGTCGGGGGTGGACTACGCCGCGGCGGTGGCTGCCGGCAGCGCGCTCGCTCGCCGGTTCGGACAGTGGTGGGAGGATCACGATCTCCTCGTCACGCCGACCCTCGGCCAGCTCCCACCTCTCATTGGGGAGCTCGAGCCGCCGGCCGACGATCCGTTCTCCAACCAGCAGCAGACCGGCCTGCTCGTGCCGTTCACGATGCACTTCAACGCGACCGGCCAGCCAGCGATCTCGCTCCCCCTTCACGTCAGCGCGTCCGGGCTGCCGGTGGGCGTGCACATCGTGGCGGCCTACGGGCGCGAGGATCTCCTCATCCAGGTGGCAGCCCAGCTCGAGGAAGCCGCAACATGGAGGGACCGCCGGCCGGCGCTCTGACCAAGCAGGACGTCCAACGGTCAGGGCGAACAAGTATCTAAATGCGCGGGCGAAGAGGCGTGGGTCCGGTGAAGGTCGCAGCGGCGTTTGGCGGATCCCTGGCGCTGCTGGGTGGCCGAGCGCTCGCCCTGTCGGGCCCAGCTCCTTCCGCCTCGAGCGAAGCGCACCCGTCCGCCGCCGTCACTGTCAACACCTTCGACACCCAGCCCGTAGTGCTTACGGGAGCCGACTTCCCGGCGTGGACATCGGGACCGGAGGCGACAGTCAGGGCACCCCAAGCGCCTACCGACTACTCGGTGTTCGACGCTCAAGGCACTGAGCCGGCGGCCTTGCGAAGCGACTGCTATCAATCGAAAACTCACCCCGACACAAACGGCGCCACCGACTCCAACCACGGCGACCACGAGTGCTTCCAGGGAAGCCAGCTTCCTGTCCGAACGGTCCTCAAAGGCGTTCCGGCCCAAAGCCTGCTCGGCTACAGATGGACAGTTAAGGGCTTCGAGCAGATCCCCTTCCAGGTCGACACCAAGTGGGAGCACTACATCTCGAACAACGCGTCCGGTTTCGCGTTCTATTCCGGCGTCGACCAGATGCTCACCTACACGTTCGACTACGAGCCGTTCCGCTACACGTCCAACCCGTCGTTCGATCCCTCCGATCCAACTGATGTGTGCCGGGCTCAGCCACCCGCCGGCCAACCTGGAGCGACGGCCGACCCGAACGCGGCCTTGATCGACACCGACGAACTGTCGTTCATGGCGCGCGACTCCGGCACCCAAGCACCCTCGACCGCCGCCCTGCCGCAGGGGATCGTGCAGGCGGAGAAGGTCGAGCTGGTCGATCCCGCTACTCACATCACGCGTTACGTCTATGTGATGGAGTCCGCGATCGGTCCCAACAAGCGGCCGGTCGTGTCGCCCGCATACACGGCCGCCCACTCCCCTTACGTCCGTTACTCCCCCGGGGCCAACGCCGACATGTTCGCCTATGCCCAGAGCAACTATTCCGACTACGGCAATGCGCCGGTCGGGCCGGTTTGCTCGACCAATGCAAACGGCGTTCCGCAACCAGTCGTAGGCCGCGGCTTCAAGGTCACCAACGGCCAGTTCCAGCTCGATCCGTCCACCTTCGTCCGCCGAAGAACCCTAGACACGGCGACGGTCGATACGCCGCGATACGCCTTCACGTATGGCGATTCGTCAGCGAGTCACTCCTTGGCCGGTCGTTGGATCATGGACGGTTTGCAGGTCTCCCCCGACGACAAGGGTTTCAGCAAGGGCGACTACGGAACGAGCATCGTCGATCGTTTCAAGGGCCGAGCCTTCCAGCAATCACCGGGCGGCAACACTCCCTGTTGCGGCTACGAGGACGAGCAGGTCAACTGGAACGGATCTTCGGTGACCATGGGAATTCGCGTCGGTCCGGTCCGCGACATCCGGGTCACTTGGGGCTCGGACTCCGGCACGAATGTCACCCGCACCGACACCTTCTACCCCTACTCGATCGACCACGAGTACAACCTGCGCGTGCACCCCATCCCGCCGCTCGACGGCATCTACACGCAGTGGAACATGAACGCCGGCGCGGTCACCACCTACTACAACCCCGAGAATTCGGCGGGCGTACCCATCACCGGCATCAACCCCGTCCTGATGGGCGACACCACTGACTTCGTCGGCACCAGCGGCGTCGCAGAATCGAGCAATGACAGGCTCGGCCGAGCAGAGCAACAACTCAACGGTGGGAAGCCGGTCACCGTGGGCAACCCCGACAAGTCAGGCTGCAGTGCGCCGCTCCCGGTCGACATACCAGTGGTCGGCAGGCCCGACGACTGTGTCTACGGATCGTTCAACAGCTCCGATCCAACCTTCTCGGGAGCGGCACCCACCCTGCTGCAATGGGAAGAGATGACCGGTCCCGCCGGCACCATGGTCGAGAAGTGGTCGATCGACCAGAACAACAACCAGAGCCCCGGCGGCGCCCAGGGCCTGGCAGAGGCGGTCCCCTACTACGTAGACGACTCTTGCTTCGACGACGGGACAGGGAACTCACCCGGCCCGCAGGTCGACCCACGCAGCATCGATCCGACGACATGGGGGTTCGCGAATGAAAACGGGCATCCTGTAGCGGTTTCGCCTGCTCCCGCCCCGGCCAACCGCTATTCAGGCCTGGTCAAAGACGACGGTCAGACGTACAACGGCGAAACGACCTACCAGCGCCGGTGCTGGAACCACAACGCCAACGGCACGCCGTACAACATCCCAGGCACCGCCACTTACAACCCGAAGCTGCCGGCTCAGCAACCCGACTCTTCGCCGGACAGCAACTTTGGCCCTCAAGGCGACGTGCGCTACTTCGAGGGCGATATCGCCACCCACGGGCTGCACCTGCTGTTCACCTCCGACTCCGACAATGCCAATCTGACCACCTCGGTCGACGAGGTGGACTCGGTCGACCACCAGGTGATCCTCCCGCCCAACCAGGGGAACGTCGGCGATGCCTTCAGCGCGCAGTACACCACGCCCATCGAGACCGTGGTAGCACCGTTCGGTGGAGCATCCGGGATCACTTCACCGCAGCCGTACGTGCGCGGTTCAGGGGTTCCGTCTACGCCGGTCAGCGGATCAGCAGGAACGGGCTCGTCGAGCTAATTGTGGGCCTCCCCTAGGATCGACGTAATGCGATCCTCGGGTGCGCGATGACCTATCCGCTGTCGATACTGGATCTCGCGACGGTCAGCGGGAATCAAACCGTTCGCGAGAGCTTGGAAGCCACGGTCGTCCTCGCCAATCTGGCGGAAGAAGCGGGGTACCACAGGGTCTGGTATGCCGAGCATCACAACATGGCGTCCATCGCGTCGTCGGCAACCAGCGTCCTCGTCGCCCACGTCGCCGCAAATACCAAACGGATCAGGCTCGGCGCGGGCGGGGTCATGCTGCCGAACCATTCGCCATTGATCATCGCGGAGCAGTTCGGGACCCTCGCGGAGCTGCACCCCGGCCGGATCGACCTTGGACTGGGCCGCGCACCGGGGAGCGACCAACTCACCCAGCGGGCTTTGCGCCGCGACCCGATGGCCGCCGAATACTTTCCGCAGGATGTGGTCGAGCTCCAGGGCTATCTCAGCGGGACGAGCAGGGTCCCTGGCGTGGAGGCGACGCCCGGTACGGGCACCGGGGTGCCGTTGTACATCCTGGGGTCCTCGCTGTTCGGGGCGTCGGTCGCCGCAGCGCTCGGACTCCCGTTCGCCTTCGCATCGCACTTCGCTCCTGATGCACTCGAGCAAGCGGTCGCCCTGTACCGCGAGCGGTTTCAGACTTCAGAGCAACTCGACCGGCCCCACGTGATCGCCGGCGTCAATGTCGTCGTCGCCGACACGACTCCCAAGGCGCACGACCATCTCCTGTATGCCCAACGGCGCCGGGTCGCTCGTTTTCTCTCCCGCAGCGACCAGATCACCGATGAAGGGGCTGACGCGCTGTTGGAATCACGGGCGGGACAACAGGTCCTGCGCATGATGGAGTACACCGCAGTCGGCGATCCACCCGCAGTAAGGCGGTACCTCGACGATTTCGCAAGGCACGCCGACGCCGACGAGCTCATCGTCACTCTGTTGTCGCCCGGCCTCGAGAACCGGCTGCGAGCTGCCACCCTCCTCGCGGAAGCTGCCAAGCTGTCGGCCGCGTAGACAGAGCTCATCCCCGACCTTCCGTGCTGGTCGTTCCGAGCGGACTCATCGATACTCCTGAGCAGCCATCGAGGCTCGAGCGACGACTCGGCGGGGCACGACTCGTAGCACGAGCTTGGTTGCGCCTCGAGAACCGCTGTGTATTAGGCCCGCGGGGGAAGCAGGATGGCACGGATGCGGATGCCGCCGGGGGGGTCGAAGTTCATCATTGCGTCGCTGGTGGCATTGACTGCAGCGATCCTTTGGACGACCGAGGTGCGTGCGCACGCATTTGGGCGGCCCGTCGCGAATCCCGCTCCCAGGTTTCGGCCTCCTGACGCGCCTTCTCCGGCGCTCCCCACGCTCGGTCCTATTCAAACGGTCGACCAGAACGACGTCGGAGACCCGTTCATCCTCAGCGTGGCGCCAGGTGTCGAACCGCCGAGCGGCCTCCCCTACGCCAGCTATGGTCCCGACGCGTACGTGTCGTCGGCGTGGACCCCGGCTAGTGAGGCCTCCGCCGTTCGCGACGGGTGGTATGTGTTGTTTGGTACGACCGACTGGCAGTCGAACGTCCCGACTGCCGTTTCGATCGATGGGATCCACTGGACGCAGGCGCCCGACGCTCTTCCGGTGCTCCCTAGATGGGCCGCGCCGAGCATCAGCATGACCTGGGCGCCGGCCGCGCTTCACGTCGGCAACCGGTGGATTCTGTACTTCAGCACCGAGGAGTCGAGCAGCCGGCTCGAGTGCATCGGTCGAGCCGTGGCATCGCAGCCTGCTGGTCCTTACGTGGACAGCTCGACACGGCCGATGCTCTGCCAGCGCTCGCTGGGCGGATCGATCGACCCGAGCGTCGTCGTCGATTCGGGCGGGGAGTATCTGGTGTGGAAGAACGACGGCAATTCCTCCAGCAAGCCAGACTTCCTCTGGAGCCAGAAGCTGAGCGGGGACGGGCTGGATCTGATCGGCGAAGCCCACCGCCTGCTTGATGCGTCTGCGCCTTGGACCCGAGGGATCATCGAAGGCCCTGCGATGGTCCCCTCCGTCGCAGGGGGCTACTGGCTGTTCTACTCGGGTGGAGGATGGGAGTCCAGCAGCTACGGCACCGGGCTGGCTCATTGCGCCACCGTCACCGGTCCCTGCGCCGATACCAGTGGCAAGCCGTATCTGGCCACGTCAGGCAGCCTGATATCGCCGGGCGGGCTGGACACTTTCATCGGCCGCGACGGTCGGACGTGGGCGGCGTTCACTGCACTCGTCCTCGTGCCATCCACGTGGCATCCCGGCCGGTACTACTACAACCGGGTGCTCGACGTCGCGCCGATGCTCACTCGCTGAGAACTCCGACTCCTCGCCATCAGGATGAACAGAAGGATCGACGCCGCGGTCGCGTAGCAAATCTGGCCGATGCCTATTTGGTGCTGGTTACCGAGGATCACGGCGGCGTAATAAGGCTCGGCGAGCGCCGCCGGCAACACCAGCCAGGGAGCACCGCACATGACGCCGAGCCCGGCCAGCACGACCGCGTACCAGGGCTGCACCGGCGAAGCGACCAGCAGGATCACCGCCAGAATCACGGCAGTTGCCAGATATGGCTGTATGTTCGAACGCAAAACGGTGACGACACCGATCGTGACGGTCCCCGCGGCGAGCGCCACCAACGATTTGCCGTCGACAGGGAGCAGCCCGAGGATCAAAAAACGTCTCCCGCTGCTGTAGTGCTCCTCCTGGAGGTAACCGGGCAGGTAGCCGACGATTCGAGTGCCGACCGCCGCCACGTGCGGTGCATATGCAAGCGCCGACACCCCGACCGCGCCCGCGAGCATCCGCAACCGACCTTGGCGCCAACCGGCCAGCAGGGCGACGCCCGGATACAGCTTCACCATGGTCGCCATCCCGATCAGAACGCCGGCGAGGAACTTCCGCTCGCGCCGTAAAGCCAGGAAGGCTGCGATTAGTAGGAGAAGCCCGACCCCGTCGACGTGACCGTTTCCGGCAAACTCGATCACCGGGAGCGGGGACAGCGCGTACCAGGCGACCCCGCGCGGGTCTCGTTTCAGCTCCCGCAGGCCGATGATCATCAAGCCGATGGTGGCGAAGTCCACCAGACCTCCGGCCACCTGCCACTTGCGAATCCCCTGACTGGGATCGGCTACAGCTACCGAGTCGAACCACGCCTCGGCGACGGGTGGGTAGATCGTGCGCGCGTCGGGCCGGTTGATCGTCGTGCAGGACGGACCGGTGCCTGCTCGAAGGTGGGTGCATTCAGGCTGGCCTGGGAAGTAGGTGGGCGTGCGCAGCCGGACCAGTTGCGGCGCGTCGGGAGGATAGCGGTACGGGTCGACACCGGAAAGCTGAACGTGAGCGTCCCATCCGTACCGGTACAGATCGTTGGAGATCGAAGGGGTGGTGCCCGTGACTGCGGCGATCCGAAGGGCGGCCGCGGTTACCAATATCGCGCCGAGCGCCCATTTCCGAGAAGGGATCCGGTTGGCAGCCCATCCGCCGGCGATCCACAGAGGCACCCAGGCGGCGATGAGAACGACGAACGTCCAGCCCGCTCCGACCAGTGAGTGCTGCGCGATGAACCAGGAGAGCGCTGTCGCTACAGCACCGCACGTTGAAAGTACCAACAGAGCCACGCGCGGTGACCGGACGACGAGCGACAGCGACGATCGGGTCATTCGTTGGCCAGGTCGGCCATGCCGTCTTCGAGACTCACCTTGGCCTCGAACCCGAGGATTCGTGACGCCTTCTCGGGGGAGGCGACGACATGCCGGACGTCACCTGGGCGGAACCGGCCTGTTACAAGAGGTTGTGCCGCATGATGGCCGAACTGGTCCGCGAGTGCTCGGGCGATTTCGAGGATGCTCGCGTGCTTCCCGGATGCGACGTTGAACGCGTCGAACCCACCTCGGCCAAGATCATGTTCCAGCGCGACGACGTTGGCCGCGGCGACATCGGTCACGTGCACGAAGTCCCTCATTTGTCCGCCATCCTCGAAGACGACAGGGGCTTCGCCCCGGCGGAGCCGGTCCCGGAACAGTGCCGCCACGCCGGCGTACGGAGTACCGAGGGGGAGACGGCGGCCGTAGACGTTGTGGTACCGGAGAGCGACCACAGACGCACCTGTCTCGCGCGCCCATACCCGGCTGAGATGCTCCTGGCCGACCTTGCCGACCGCGTAGACCGATCTGGGATCGAGCACCGCCGATTCGTGCACCGGTTCCCACAAAAGGGCGTTTCCGCATTCGGGGCAGGGCGGGTCGAACCTGCCGGCTTCGAGATCGCGGAGTGGCCGCGGCGCCGCAGGGACCGACCCGTGGGTTTCGCAGCGGTAGGCGCCCTCGCCGTAAACGACCATCGAGCTGGACAGGACCAACCTTCCCTGGAACCGACGTTCGGATAGGGCGGCGAGGAGGACCGCGGTGGCCACGTCGTTGTCGTGGGTGTACATCGGTGCGTCGGTGAAGTCCTCGCTGACCCCGACACGCGCGGCGAGGTGGCAGACCGCGTCCACAGCGCGGACAGCGCAGCGACTGGAGTCGGGGTCGGCGAGGTCCGCCCTGATCAGTTCGGCGCCCGCGACTGGGTGAACGGGGTGGCGGTCGAGGACGACGACTTCGTCTCCCGCGGCAAGCAAGCGCTCAACGACGTAGGAGCCGATGAAGCCTCCACCTCCGGTTACGAGAACTCTCAGCGGAGTACCGCCCGCATGTCCTTGACCGTCCGCAAGGTGCCGCGAACGGTGCCGGTGACCTTCGACTTTCCGTCTCTGCGCGCGTAAGGGACGTCCACTTCGGTGACCCTCCACCCTGCTTCCGAAGCGCGGACCACCATCTCGAGTGGCCAGCCGAACCGGCGGTCGCGCAGGTCGAGCTCGCGGAGGCCTTTCCTTCGGGCCGCTCTCATGGGGCCGATGTCCCGAATGGCGATTCCGCATTTCTGCCGGACCTGCATCGCCAGTGCCCGGTTGGCCAGGCGGGCGTGGAACGGCCACGCGCCGGCGGATGCGACCCGTCTCCCGAGGACCAGATCTGCATCACCGTCGAGGAGCGGCGTCGCAACTATTGAAAGGTGCGTTGGGTCGAGGCTTCCGTCGCAGTCCATGAAGCAGACAACGTCTGACGTCGCTTCGTTGAGCCCGGCCCAGCAGGCGGAACCGAATCCCCGGCGGGCTTCGTGAACAACCGTCGCGCCCATCGAGACGGCGATCTCGGCGGACCCGTCGGTGGAGCCGTTGTCGACGACGATGGGACGGTACCCCGAAGGCATGGAACGGAGTACGAACGGAAGGGCTGCCCGTTCGTCGAGCACCGGGAGTATGACGTCGATCATCGCGGTGTGCTCCCGGTCCGGTTTCGCAGGACGCGTCCTCTGAAAACGCGCCCCAAGTAGATAACGGCGGATGCCCCGAAAGCGATGGCGGTCAGGACGAGCCAATGGGCGAGGTAGGGCTGCTCGGTGAGCCCGGTGGCGGTGTGGTATGCCGGCTCGGAGTGGCGGAGCACGAGCGGGAAGGAGATGAGCAGCATCACCGCCGAAAGCACGACCGGTACCCGGACGTGGTTGATCCACGGGACACGAGGGTGATTTGGTCGTTGCCGGTGGTGGACCCAGGTCGAAAGTCGATCCATCACCGCGTACAACGGCCATAGCACCAGATCGTGGACCGCCGCTGCGATCGCTATCCACACGAGTATGAGGATCGACTTAGGAGCCGGCAGGACGATCCACACCAGGTACCCGGCGAACCCAAGGCTGGCCACGGTGAGGATGAGATGAAGGGGTCCGTCGCCGTAACGCCGCCGAAGCCACAGCATTGCTCGCTCGAGTCGACCGGCGGTGGGGCTGCTCATGCCGCGACACCCGAGAAGGTGATCCGCCTGACCCATTTGGTGTTGTGCACTCCGGGGGCGGCCGGGATGATCGCTCGTGCCGGGTAGCCGTGATCGAGCGACAGGTCGGCGCCGTTGACCTGCAACGCCAGCAGTGACTCCGCGGCTCGCACCTGGTGCCCGGACAGCGATGCTGATGCGAAGGCTCCGGCCCGCTCCATCGACTCGACCAGCGCGCCGGTCGGGTGGCTGATCCCCACCTGCTCGGCGAGGACTCGAAGCTGCACTCCCGTCCATCGCTCTTGGATCGACCAGCCCTCCACACAGGCGATAGGAAGGTTGGCCGTTACCAGCGGCATCTGGAGGAGCTGCTCACGCGTGAGTACGACTTCGCGTGGCGTCGACTTGGCTACCAGGTGCAGCGCCCATGAGTCGCCGGTGTCCGAGCGGTTGATTCCCGCCGCGACCGCGGTCCGGTTCACCTGGAACGCGTTGGGCCCTCTGCCGTAGGACTGGGTTCTCGGCGAGAGGATCGAGATCCCCTGAAGCGAGCGGATCGACTGTCCGGCAGTCAGGAAGAACACTGCCAGCGAGCTGCCGCCGACGAGCGCCAGCGCTCCCCGTCGCGAGATGGTCGGTAGGGCAGGGTTCGCCGGGATCAGCGTGTCGGCGGCATCCACATCCGATCCCGGTGTCTCGGGCCTGGTGTCGGCCAAACGGGTCCGCATCTCCCGACTGAAGGACCTCGATTGAAGCGCCCTCCACATCCTGGGGAACTTCAATACCGCATGCACGGTGAAACCGGCAATGAAAACCCATGCTCCGAAGAAGTGCCCGTCGTAGAACGAGAAGCCGAATGAGTAGTCGTAGTCGATGTTCAGGATCCCGGTCACGAACTCGAAGACCGCGCCGCTCACCAGCAGGAGGAGGCTCGCCCGCTCCAGTAGGTGAGCCAGGGATCGCAAGGGTGGCCAAGCGAACAGCCGGGGAATGACGGACCACAGCTTGGCAAGCAGGATGGGTACCAGGGCCAGACCGAGCAGGACGTGGATGCCCTGGTTGACCCGGTATATCCAGCTGGGGCTGGTCACCCAGTCGAACAAGTAGAACGAGAGGATGCCATGGTGAGGGGTGGTTTCGTTCCCCCGGAGCCTCGGGTTGTAGGCCGCCCAGGAGATGAGCCCGGTGAGGAACTCGATCGGGATGCCGACCAGAAGGACGATCCCGAATACCGACGTCAGCCACGGGCCCCTTATCGGGGACCGCCAGTGTCCGGCTACTTCTGCAGCTCGGCGAACCACCGCTCCCCTCCCCGGGTGACATCGATGGTTCGAAATCCTGCTCGGGAGGCGACCCCGCGGATCCCGCCTGCACCGACGCACGCCCACGGGAATCCCGGCCCGAGTCCGCCCGCATGCTCAACCTGCGCGTGGAAGCGACGCGACTCGGTTCCGGGCGGGTCAACCTCGACGAGGACCCGGCCGCCTGGAGCGGAAAGCGCGTGAACTCTCTCGAGAAGCCGGATCGGATCGCCGCCGATGCCGATGTTCCCGTCCAGCAACAGCACGGTCGCCCAGCGCCCGGCGTCGGGGACTGCGCCGAACACCGACACCTGCATCACCGACGCGCCCCGCCGGCGAGCGGCCCGCACCGCCGCTGGAGATGTATCGATTCCCAGCGCCTCGAAGCCGGCGCGCGCGAGCGCGGCGGTATGCCGTCCGGGCCCGCAGCCGATGTCGAGGATCGGGCTCGTCACCGACTCGAGCAAGGTCGCTTCCTCGGGAAGCATCGGCCCGTGCCAACGATTCACCGGGAGTGCGATCACCTCCCTGGTATCGACGAGATGCAACCGCGCTTCTCTTGTGCCGTGGAAAATCGCTTCAGGCCACGGCCCGATCCCCGGCAGCGCGCCTCTCGCGAGTGCACTCCCAGTCACGCCACACCTCCAAGCTGTGGGCGGAGGTTGCGGGTCACCGCGGCAAACCTCGAGCGAGGTGCCCGGACAGCGACCTGGAGGGCGTCCCCGATGCAATCCACGTCGGTTAGCCACGGCAGCTGAGCCACTCGATGGCCCGCACCTTCGAGCCTCATCAGCTGGATCGTCCCAGTCGACGGTGTGCTCATCGGAACGCCGGTGAACACATCCGAATCCCATTGCTGCGACAGCCCGATAGCCCACCATCCCCCATCCGTTGCCCGCCCCAATGAAGCGGTTATCCCCGGCCGGAAGGTGGCTTCGAGGCATCGATCAAGCAGGTCGCTGTTCACTTGCGGGGTGTCCATGCCTATCTGCAACCCCGGTCCCCCGGCATCCGCCCAAGCGGCTGCGAGCCGCTCGTTGAAGCTGTCGCCGCGCTGCTGGATCACCTCGAAGCCCGGCGGGAGCCAGTCGCCGACGCTTCCGTCGAGCGCGAGGATCTTCCGTTCGGCGTGGCATCCCGCCACCGCGTCGAGGGTGTCGGCGAGCGCCGCGGTGGCCAGCACCGCCGCCTCTGCCGGCGTTAGCGGAGGACATAGCCGGGTCTTCACCTTCCCCGGCATGGGAGCCTTCGCCATCACGAGGAGGTGACTCTGGTGGCTGCGCCGGTTTCGGGGCGCGCGTCGCGGAACGTCGGTCATGTTCTTCCTCAACTGTTGATCAGTGCTTGAGTCTCGAGGGTCGGCCCAGCGTTACGTGTGGTCGGTTTGCACGGTCATTTGGCACGGTCGTTCGCGTGGTCGAGCGGAATGGACACCGTGAACCGGCATCCGCCGTTAAGGTTGGACACTTCGATCTGGCCGGCGTGGGCATGGACGATCCCTTGCGCGACGGCGAGTCCCAAGCCACCGCGACCTTCTCCCGGTGATCTGGCTACGTCCCCGCGATATCCCATCTCGAAAACACGGCCGATTTCGTGCGGCGGGATCCCGCCGCAACCATCAAGGACGGATACCCGCACCCGCCCGTCAACCCGGTCCAACTCGGATCGCACGGTTACCTCGCCTCCGGTGTCGGTATGGCGGATCGCGTTGTCGAGCAGGTTTCGGATGACCCGGATCATCTCCGGAGGGGCCGCGTTCACCACCGGCACCGGCTCTTGCAGCTCGCAGCGCAACTCGACCCCTTTTGCGCCCGCCGAAACAGAAGCGCCCGCAATCGCGTCCGAAATGATCTCGTCGACCTGCACGGGCACGGTGTAGAGATTCAGCGAACCCGACTGGATGCGAGTCAATTCGAACAGATCGTCCACCAGTCCCGACAGGCGGTCGACCTCCAGCCTCATCGTGGCGTGGTAGCGGGCCACGTCTGCAGGTTCGGCGACGACTCCGTCCTCGAGCGCCTCGACCATCGCTCTGATCCCCGCCAGCGGTGTCCGCAGATCGTGCGAAACCCAAGCGACCAGATCTCGTCGAGTCTGCTCTTCCGAGACGGCCCGGGCCTGCGCCTCGGCGAGCAACCGCGAGGTCCGTCGCAGATCGTGTGCGAGCGCGGCGAGCTCGCCCGGGGCGGCGGGCCCGGATGCGTCGGGAGGTAACGCACCGGGCCCGCTTTCCCCGAGGATCCTGGCCAGCTCGCTGACCGAGCGGCTGGCGTTCCTCACTCGCTGCGCAAGAAGCAGTGAAGCTGCCATGCCAGATCCGCCCGCCGACGCCAGGACCACCCACAGAACTCGCAAGTCGTGGCCGGTGATGAACATCTTCCAGGTGGCCCACGTGACTCCGATGGCGACCGCAACAATCGGCGCTAGGGCGGCGATGGAAGCCTGGATCGCGAGCCGAGCCCGGCGGAGGAACACCAGCGATACCCCTGCGATGAGACCAGCCAGCGCCGCACCCACCACCGACTCCCAAAGCACTGTAACGGTGTCCGTGGTGCCGAGGCCGGCCACCGCAGCGACTATCGATGCGAGCCCCACTCCTGTGAAGAAGAACGCAGCCGGCCACCAACCGCTGAACCAAACCCGGGATCTGCTCATAGGACGAAGCGGTATCCCAGGCCCCTGACCGTCTTGATGTACCGGGGGGAACTGGGATCGGGCTCGATCTTCTCGCGCAGCCGGCTGATGTGCACTGTCACTGTGGACGTGTCTCCGTAGCTGAAACCCCACACCTGTTCCAATAGTTCCTCACGCCGAAACACCCGCGTGGGATTACGCATGAAATGAGCGA
The DNA here is from genome assembly GCA_036378675.1 of Acidimicrobiales bacterium. Lineage (NCBI taxonomy): Bacteria > Bacillati > Actinomycetota > Acidimicrobiia > Acidimicrobiales > Acidimicrobiales bacterium. Next base: position 41,239 of record DASUWA010000013.1, on the reverse strand, counting down.
GAAGATTGAACTCCCTGGCCGTCAAATCGATAGGCCGGCCCTGAATCGTCACCTGCCTGGTGCTGGCGTCCAGCTCGAGCTCGCCCGCCGTCAGCACCTCGGGCCCCCCGGGCGCTTCGATCAAGCCGTTCGCCCGCCGCAACACTGCCTTCACACGCGCGGTCAGCTCTCGTGGGGAGAAAGGCTTGGCTACGTAGTCGTCTGCGCCCATCTCCAGCCCGCTCACCCGATCGACCTCCCGCGACAGCGCGGTCAGCATTATCACCGGGACAGGTGTTGCCTTCCTCAGCTCGCCTAGCACCTCCACGCCTGACAGGCCAGGAAGCATCAGGTCGAGCACCACCAGGTCGGGCGGGGAATCTAGCGCTGTCTGGAGCCCGGCACGACCGTCGGCGGACACCACGACGCTGTATCCCTCCCGGGAGAGGTATCGGGCCACGACCTCGCCGACCGTCGGGTCGTCCTCGATGACGAGAACCCGATGCGTCTGCGGTGGAGCATCCATCACCGGGCCATCTTCCCGGGATTCGGAGGGCTTCGCCAGCCGTTCCGCCGAAACGTTAGCGATTTGTCACAAACCGTAACGCGGCGGCACGTTGCGGCACTTTGCACGGGCACTCCGATGTCACCTTTTCGGGCATCGTTCCGTCCTTGAAGATCAGCACTCTCCAGCGAAAGGAAAATGACGTGGACTGGGCCGTAGAGGTCGAAGATTTGAAAAAGACTTATCCCGGTGGCGTCGAAGCGGTGCGCGGGGTCAGCTTCACCGTCGCACCCGGAGAGGTATTCGGGCTGCTCGGTCCCAACGGGGCGGGAAAGTCCACCACCATCGGCATGCTGACCACGACGATCAAGCCTTCTTCGGGTACAGCCCGGCTGGCCGGCTACGACGTGCAGGCACAGCCGCTGGACGCACGCTCGGTTAGCAGCGTCGTGTTCCAGGATGCGGTCGTGGACCGTGCTTTAACCGGCAAACGGAACCTGCAGCTCCACGCCCGTCTCTGGGGGATCCCCCCGGCTGCGGCAGAACGCCGAGTGGCCGAGCTCGCTCAGTCGTTCGGCCTGTCCGAGTTGTTGGGCCGAGCGGTCGAGAGCTTCAGCGGCGGCCAGCGCCGGCGGCTAGAGATCGCCCGGGCGCTGTTGTCAAACCCCCGTGTCCTTTTTCTCGACGAGCCGACCGTCGGCCTGGACACCCGGATCCGTTACGAGCTGCTCGATCTGATCGCCGGCTTGCGAAACAGAACGGGAATGGCGACGGTGCTGACGACTCACTATCTCGACGAGGCGGACCGCCTCTGCGACCGGGTGGCAATCGTCCACAGCGGCGACATAGTCGCGCTGGGGGCTCCGTGGGCCCTGCTGGAGAGGTTCGGCACCGAGATCCTCGAGCTCCGGGTCAACGGTGACGCTCGCGTCGCCCTCGACAAGCTCCGCTCGGCAAACGTCGCCGGCGCCACGGCTTTCGCGGTCGGGTCAACTCTCACCATTCCGCTCGAGGCACCGGCCGCGACCGTTCTGGACATCGCGTCCAGGCTCGATATCGAGACCGAGTCGATGACCAGCCGCCGCCCGACTCTCGACGACGTGTACCTGCAGCTGACCGGCTCGAGTCTGGCTGCCTGATCAAGGATTTAGGAGAAGGAACGTGACTACTTACGCTTCACAGTTGGATGCTGGCACGGTGGCCGAGCGGACATGGGCGTCCAAGCCGAGTGTCTTCAGCGCGTGGGCGACGCTGGCACGGCGACGCTTGTCGCTGTCCGCTCACACCCCGAGGGAGATCCTGGCGCCCATGGCGACCCCGCTTCTCTTCGCTCTCGTCCTCGCGCCCGCGCTGGCCAGAATGATCCCTTCGAGCGGTCGCGGTGGCGTGGACTACCGGACGTTCGTGATCATCGGAACCGTCGGACTGTTGATTCCCCTCGCCTGCACGTTCGCCGGCATCGGGGTCATCGTTGACCGAAGCTCCGGCGCTCGCAGGGAACTGCTGGCCGCGCCGATACCTCGTGGCGTCGTCGTCGCTGGGAACCTCGCGGTAGCCGCGGCGATGAGCATCCTGCAGGTGGCAGTGCTGATGCTCGCCGGCTGGGCACGGGGAAGCCACTTCGACCAGACCGCAGCCGGCATCGGGTGGTTCACGGGCGCGGTCATCGCGTTCACGGTGTTCATGTACTCCCTGTCGGAGATCCTGGCGAACCGGGTACCCTCCCAGGAGGAGTACGTCGGGCTGACGCCGGTCGTGGCGATCCTCCCGTGGTTCCTCGCCGGATCGCTGTTCCGGATCACCGATCTTCCGGTCGGCCTCGCCGGCTTCGCCCGAGCGCTCCCGCTCACCCACGCTCTGGCACTCCTCAGGTACGGGTTGCTCGACCGTCACGCGGTGGGCTTGCACGACATTTGGGGAATGACCAATCCGACCCTCGAAGCCACCCTTAGCATGCTCGTGCTCGTAGCCTGGGCGGGAGTGTTCACTCTCCTCTCAGTACGGATCTTCAATCGCTCGGCGGTGGTGTGATGGCTGACCATCCGTCCTTTGCTACTCCCCCCGATTCGGTCCAACCAGTTCCGCGGCGGATACGCGGGCAACTCGACGGGTTGGTCGTCTTCGACACGACTCGGGCCTTGTACGTATGGGAGCACGGCAGGTATCCGCAGTACTACGTTCCGATCGACGATGTCCTTCAGGATCTCCTCGTGCCTGAAGGTCATACTCAAAAGAGCGCGTGGGGAACACTCGAAACGCATGGCTTGAAGAGCGGCGGCGAGTACCGCAACCGAGTTGCCAAGGTCGTCATCGAGTCGGCGGACGAACGCCTCGTCAACACGGTCCGGTTCAACTGGGACGCTCTCGATGCCTGGTTCGAGGAGGACGAGCAGGTCCACGTCCATCCCCGCAACCCCTACGTCCGGGTCGACGCCCTTCGATCCACCCGCTCGGTCCGGATCGAACTGAACGGAGAGGTCATCGCCGAGACGTTCTCACCCGTCTTGGTCTTCGAGACCGGCCTGCCGACCCGCTACTACATCAACCGGACCGACGTGGAGTTCGACTACCTGGTCCCGAGCGACACCGAAACGGCATGCCCGTATAAGGGAGTGACCAGCCAGTACTGGTCCGCCGATATCGACGGAACGACGGTGGACGACATTGCGTGGGTTTACGACTACCCGTACACAGCCGTCGCACCGATCGCCGGGCTGGTGGCGTTCTACAACGAGAAGGTCGACATCTACGTCGACGGGCACCCGGTGGAGCGGCCAACCGGCCGGTGACGTCGAAGCAAGTCAGGTGACGCGGAGGTGCGGCTCCTTGGAGATCCAAGCCTTCCAGGCATCGGACGACTGAGGCGCGGCCCGCAGCTGGGGCACCAGCCTCCGATCGACGAGCCAGGCCTGGAACGCCAGTCGCACGGTCACCAAGTGGTCGGGCCGCTCGATCACCTCGATCGTGTCGCCGGCACCGATGTCGCCCTGTTCGATGATCCGCAGATACGTACCGGGTCGCTGTGCGGCTACAAACCGGCGGGGAAGCGTCACGTCATCGTGGCGGAGCCCCAGCCGATAGCACGGTGAGCGGGGCTCGGATACTTCCAGCACGGTGGTCCCTACGGCCCACCGCTCCCCGATGAGCGCCTCATTCGGGTCGATGTTGCTGATCGTCAGGTTCTCGCCGACAGATCCCGGTCCGAACGGTCGGCCCATCTCCCGTTCCCAGTACCGGAGGTCTTCGACTGCGTAGGCGTAGATCGCCTTGTCCCAGCCACCGTGATTCACGCGATCTGCCTGAGAGTCGCCCTCGAGGTTCACGCCGATCGTGCGGACGCGGCCCTCGACGGGCGTCTTCCATATCCCCGTAGTGACAAGGCCCTTGTCGGTTTCGTAGCTCCGAGGCTCACCGACGTTGACCGACAGGACGGTCGGTCGGGTGCTCATCGCTGGTGGTCCTTGTTGAAGTTGGACCTGAACGATCCGATGACGGCAATGGGCAAACCGACCAAGATTGCATGATCGACGAGGAAGGCCCACCAGTAGCGCCCGCCTGCTGGTTCGTGCATAACTCCCAGGCCAGGAAGTACGGCACCGGCCATGATCACCCAGATCACGGCACCGTAGATGATTCCCAGCGCCGCTATTCCAGCCGTGCTCCTCTGCGCGTTCCGAAGCCCGACTGCATAAGCAACGGCGAATCCGAGTGACAGGCCCAGGTGGATGACGAAGCCAAGCGCCGCGGTGCCTACGCCCGTCCATCCCGAACGGAAGGCGTGGTGGTCCACCCCGGTGGCGATGTATTGCAAGAGCGTTTCGAAGTTGTAACGGTGGGCGATGAGGACATAGGTGACAAAGGCGAACCCTGCGTCGAGCACCGCGGCGATCAACGTGCCTAGACCGATCCGGATCAACAGTTCACGATCGACCCAAGTCCCGACGCTGTCTTTCCCGATGAGTCGGTGCCTGACCGACGCGGTTGACATGGCCATGAGTGCGCTCCTTCGGAGTAGTTGGGGAGGAGGAAAGCCCCTCCGCCCCTAATGTCACTTGGCGCTGGCCTAGCGTTACAAAAGACTTAGCGGGGCAAGCCGAAGGAGTCAGTGCGGCCGAATCGAGGCCTTCGATTCGGCGCCCCGATCTAACGGAGGTCGGGCTCGCGGTGGCGAAGGTAGTGGCGAGCAACCCGGGTCCGATTGCCGCAGATGTTCGGAGTGCACCAAACTCGGCGCGCGTCCCCCTTGACGAATAGCATCGAACAGTTGGGATTCGCGCACCGGCGGAGATGGTCCAGTCCGGATGGGTCGCTAAGCAGTTCGATGGCTGACCGCGCGGCCGCTCCGAGCGCCAGGTCGGCGGGCTGGGCGGCCCCCCAGTACTCCAGCTTTTGGAGCCGCCCGGAGTCGTTCTCGGCCGCGAGTGTTGTGGTCACTGCGCCGCTAACACGGTTTACGACCTTCAGCGCTCCGGCTCTGAAGGGGGCTCCTGAAAGGGCTGCGTCGAGCAGTGCCCGGATGGCATCGCGCAACTCCCGCGTGTCTGACAGCGACGGGGCCCGCCAGGGCTCAGGCAACCGGTAGGCCTGGAGGGACCAGAACCGGTCGCTCGCCTTCTTGTCCGCGAGCAGGTCGGTTGGCGGCTGGGAGACCGTTACCACTGTGTCGGCGAGGTCGACGGCCAGCGGCTCGCCCCCAACCATGAAGCCGGAGGATTGAGCAGCTTCCATCAGCGTGGGTCGGGCGACAGCAGAACTCATGGCTAATGGCAGTGTAACGGATGCACCAGTTAGGAAGGGCGCCCTCGTGTAACGACCTAACGGTATTAGAACACATATAGCCATTAGACAGCATCCCGGCCACCAACCCTGACGAGTCACGCAGAGCTGAGTGGCAGGAGTCACTCACACAGAAAGGCAAACGACATGAGCACCACCGCTCCCAAGAGTGTTCAAACCAGCCCGTCACGCCACCACAGGGATCAGATCGCCGGCTTCGAGTTGTTCTGGCGGGAAGCTGGACCGTCAGACGCCCCGGCCATCGTCCTACTTCCAGGTCATCCCTCCTCGAGCCACGCCTACCTCGGCTTGATCGAGCGGCTCGCCACCCGCTGGCACGTCGTCGCACCTGACTACCCGGGCTATGGGTTCTCCTCCGCTCCCCCCGATACCGAATGGACCTTCGATCTCCTCGCCGAAGTCACCAATGCGCTCCTCGAGCACCTGCGCCTCGACCGATATGCGTTTTACATGTTCGACTTCGGCGCCCCGGTCGGGATGAGGATCGCTGCCGCCCACCCGGAACGCATCACAGGTTTGATCGCCCAGAACGGCAACATCGCACTTGAAGGCCTCGGCGAGGCCGTGGCACCTCTCGGCGAGTGGTGGTCCGACCGTTCCGGGCACCAGGCAACCGTCGACTGGTTTCTCTCACCTGCCGGAACCCGTATGCAGTGGGAGGCGGGACTGCGCGATGCCGAGTCCGCCGACCCGGCGCTTGTCGCCCTAGATGCCAAGCTGCTCGAGGAGCCCGAACGGCGCCGCGCAGCCGAGGCACTTTTATGGGACTACCAGACCAACCCGCCCAGCTATCCGGCCTGGCAGGAGTACCTCGCCAACCGGCGACCGCCGGTCCTGGCGATCTGGGGAAAGCACGACCCGTTCTTCGTGCCAGCCGGGGCTGAGGCGTTCCGCACGCACCAGCCCGACGCCGAAGTCGTTTTACTCGACACCGGGCACTTCGCGCTCGTCGAGGAAGTCGACGCCATCGCAGCGCATGTCGACCGATTCCTCGAAAAGATCAACCACTGATCCAGCTCGCCGGCTCGTGGCGATACCGGGTCGTCACAAGCCGGCAAAGGCAACCCCGAATTAGGCCAGAAGACGATTCCAAAGGCGCTTTCTACGAGTCCTCGTACTCGACGTGACTGCGCGGGAATTTTTCCGGAGGCAACCCAAGATCGAGCGACTGCCGGTAATGAAGGCACCCACGCAGGAACTCCGGCCAGTCAGGCACCTCTGGAAGAGGATCTGTCCCCTCTGGCAGCAGTCCCCACAGGTCTGGGTGGTGCCAGCAAAGATTGTGACCGCTGCTGTCCCGGTGGCGCCGGATCCCCTGGCGGAGGCGGACGACCTCCTCGATCAACTCCCTCCGCGACAGGGAGTCGAGGTCCCCGTCCAGCGCCTGATTCGTCTCGCTCACCCGAGCCTCCCTATTCGTGCACATGAGTGGGTCCCGCCCTCGGCGCCGAAGTTACGCGTACCAAGGTCGAGCGCGTAACGGCGGGACCGCCCGCGGGCACTCTGGTACATGATCTCCAACTGGATTCCGGCAGATGAGGATTGGCGGAGCTTCGCGGCCTGCCGCAACGTGGACACCAACGTCTTCTTCCCGCAGTCCGAGCTGTTCAGCAACCGAGCGAAGCTGATCTGCTCGACCTGCCCTGTACGGGAGCAGTGCCTCGCCTGGGCCATGGCGACGGAGCAACGCGACGGAATCTGGGGTGGCAGGACGGCGAAGGAGCGACTCCGCTTGTCCCGAACCAACCGTCGCGCCGCTTAACAATCCCCTTCTTCAGCCGTTGTGCTGTCACGCTCGCCACAACCCGGCCGTCCATAGGACGTGACCGATCACCCTGACCCCGAAAGGACTACTTGACGATGATCCCGAACGCTGTCAGCGACGATCAAACCGAGCCGAACCGCCGACGACCTTCAAAGTTCGTTCGCTTCGCCATGAGACCGATGACGAAGGTGCTCAATCCGTCCATCCGCAAACTGGCCGGACGCCGGCATTTCAATATGGCGGCCAGGATCTACCACGTAGGCCGGCGCTCCGGCCACGAGTACGTCACACCCGCCACGGCTCGCCTGAACGGACAACACTTCTGGGTCAGCCTGACCTTCGGACCCGACTCTGACTGGTGCAGGAACGTCCTCGCGGCCGGCGAGTGCACCATCCGTTGGCGCGGAGAGGACTATCACGCAGTTCGTCCGCTAATCGTCGATCGGTCCGTCGCTCTCTCTCAAGCTGGCAAGGCGTTCAAGCGCACCGAGAAGGCGATTATGAAAGCTATCGGAATTACTCAGTTCCTCCGCCTCGACGTTGACCAAGCTGCCTGACTTAGCGACTATAAGACGATGTTCGAGATTCCACTGCCTGAGGATGTCCGTGAGCTGTTCGCTGCGCCGAACTACGCGCATCTCTCCACGATTCGGGCAGATGGATCTCCGCGCAACCATGTCGTGTGGGTCGGCTTGGAGGGTGAACGCATCCTGGTGTGCACCTCCGATTTCACCTGGAAAGCAAAGGATATGAGGTCCAATCCTCGTGTGGCGCTTTCGGTCGTCGATCTCGAGAACCCCTATCGAATGGCTGCGGTGCAGGGAACGATCATCGAGATCAGACCGGACCACGATTGCCGCTACATGGACCAGATCGCAACCAAGTACACGAGCAAACCTTTCCCGGGGAGAGGTCCTGACCGGGTGTGCTTTGTGATCGCCGCACAGCACGCCGGCGCACGCCAACTGGACTGGCTCGAGCACCGCCCCGCTTCGATTGCGCCGTAACGTCGAGAGCTCTGGACGTTATGAAAATGTAATGCTCCACGAGCAATCGTTCTGAGACATTTGTCCGTGGTAGTCCTCTCATCAGCGTCTTGCCGTCCCTGATGACACCCGACGGTCCACGGAGGCCTCAAGTCCGCCCAGCCGCTTCGTCGGCCAAGGCACGACCTACTGGGAATACATGGGGAACGATGGCAACGGTCCCCTCACGGTGAAGTTCGACACCACCCAGCCCGGCCATGTCGACGGGGACATCACGGTCCAGGATGCCCAGGCCGGCCAAGGCCCCTGGGAGGTGGACGGCACTTTCAGCCCGCTTCGCAGCATCTTCGGGCGCTGTCACGAAATCTCGGGCGCGCTCGTCCATACATCCATGATCGAAGTCGCGGTTTGGTAAGAAGTATCTGACTTCTCCACCGTGGACGGCGCGGTTTCTCCAATCTCGGCGAGGACAGTGGACGTAGGAGGTACCGGCAAGATGAGCGGTGCGGACATCTCCGGAGGCGAAAACGTGGCCGGGACGGACGCGGACCTGGTCCGCGGGCTGATGAGCGGTGATCAGCGACTGTTCGCCGAGCTGGTCGATGCGTGGTCTCCCGCAATGCTGCGCGTCGCTCGGGTACACGTATCGAATCGGCAGGCCGCCGAGGACGTCGTCCAGGAGGCCTGGATGGCGGCCCTGCGAGGTCTGGCCGGCTTCGAGGGCAGGGCCAGACTCCGAACTTGGGTGATGGGCATCGTCTTCAACCTCGCTCGCCGCCACGGTACGCGTGATCATCGCGTCGTCCCGGACGCTTCGCTGACCATGGGACCCACGGTGGATCCCGAACGGTTCCAGGGATCGGGCGAGAAGTATCCGGGGGGATGGAGGCAGTTCCCTACACCTTGGCCGAGCCCCGAGGACCGCGCGCTGAACAACGAGATGCTCACCCAGATCTATGCGGCTCTTGCTAAGTTGCCCGAGCGCCAGCGCGCGGTAATCGAACTGCGCGACCTGCACGGCTACGACGGCCAGGAAGTAGCAGACATCCTCGACCTCAGCCCGGGGAACGAGAGGATCCTGCTGCACCGAGCCCGGGCGGGCGTCCGGCACGAGCTCGAGAATTACTTGGCCGGGAGGTTGAACTGAGATGAGCCGCTCGGTGTTCTCCGCCTGGCACATGGGCCGACTTAGTGAGTGTTTAGGCCGCGAGCGGCGGATCCTCCACCTCCCCAACCGGCCGGATCGCAATCGGACTAACTGTCGTCTGGCGCCCGCTGACATAGCTGGCTATCAACCATGACACAGCACCGACGCCTGCCCCGGCGAGCACATCGACCGACCAGTCCTCTGCTCGAGTCGTAGACCAGGTAGGTAACGACGACCAATCCGACTTCGACCGCGACCCGGCGCCGTCTTACGAACGCTGGCGTCGCAGGGTTGGATCTAGCGTCGTGGCTGGCGACGATTCCGGACCGGGACAACGATGGGCCTCAACAGCGATCATTTCGATCCGCCTCTCTGTTGAATCACGAACTTTGCAATGAAGGACGATTGCGAGCTGGCAAATGTGACTTGAAGTGCCCTTCTCCAAAGGGTCCGTTACGGCCACCCGAGGCCGCCGAGTGTTCACCTTTCCGCGTAACGAGCGCTGTTCCGACTGCACTAATAGTTGTGGTTCCTGTATCGCCATCGTCCGTGACGCGGGGAGTCTCGACGGACACGCTCGACGAAAGCGCGGGTCCTGCGAGGGATATGGATCTGGTCGCTGCTCTGAAAGGTGGGGATCTGCACCTGTTCGCCGAGCTGGTCGACTCCTGGTCACCGGCAATGCTGCGAATCGCCCGGGCACATGTGCCCGATCACCACGCGGCGGAGGACGTGATTCAGGAAGCATGGATCGCGGCTCTTCGGGGTCTTGACCGCTTCGAGGGTCGCTCAAGCCTGAGGAGCTGGGTCGGTGGGATCGTCGTGAACATCGCACGCCGGCAAGGGATCCGGCAGAGTCGGTTGTTACCAGTACCGATGGCGGAGTCGGGTCCGACGGTCGATCCGGTCCGGTTCCAGCAGGCAGGGGAACGAGAGCCCGGAGGTTGGAGACGCTTCCCTTCGCCGTGGCGGTCCCCCGAGGACGCCGCCATCGACGCTGAAGTCCGAGCGGTCATACAGGCGGCAGTCACTCGACTTCCAGAGCGCCAACGAATCGTCGTGGAGTTGCACGACCTCCAGGGGTATGACGGGCAGGAGGTTGCCGACACGCTTTCGATAAGTCTCGGGAATCAGCGCGTTTTGCTGCACCGGGCGCGAGCGTTCGTTCGGCGGGAGCTTGAGGCATACTTCGCAGGGAGAGAATCATGAGCATGACATGCGAGCAATTCGTCGAACTAGTCACCGAGTACCTGGAGGACGCTATGGACGCGGACACCAGGCAGCGGTTCGAGGAGCACCTCGCTCTATGCCCGGGTTGTGTGATCTACGTGGACCAGATCAGGGAGATCGTGAGACAGGCCGGTCAGCTGCAACCAGAGGACCTCTCCGCTCAGGCCCGAGACCAGCTGCTCAGGGTCTTCGATGATTGGAGACCGAAATGAGGTTCCGGCCCGTCAGGTAGCGACGTTCCGGTCAGACCGCGACGGGCTCGCGCCCGACCAGCCTCAGAGCTTGCTCCCTCGCCCGACCGAGGCGATCAAGAGCGTCACACATGCCCACGGCGTTCCGGTCGCTGATGGCCGAGGTGAGCGCGTCGGTCGCCCTGAGGAAGTCACCGAGGATGGACACCACATCATCGATCACTGCTTCGTTGGGGTCGAGCACGCTCATGCGGCCTCCTGCCGATCGAGAACAGTCAGCATCACGGTCACCTGCTGGCCCTCGATGCCCCTCAAGAACGGTAGCGAGATCACGCATATCAGTACCCCGGTGCCGCCGGAATGTTACGGCCTATCAGAAGATTCGTATAGGACGACACCGAGTTCCTGGAGCCGTCCAGCGACGCTCAAATTCGGACGATCACAGACTTCTTGAGACGATTGTCCGCCGGGATTGACGCCGCTACGGACGGGTGACGAGCTGCGTGCGTAACGTGCCTCGGCTGTCGGGCACCTAGTTACCGTGACCTACCAACGGCGAACGGCGATTCACATTGTGCCGATCAGGCTCGACTGGGCCCAAGCACTAGCGGAGGGTGACGCCACCTTCACGGCGCGATTCGAGATTCCGGTCGAGCCCGGATGGACCGGATTCCCGGACGCGCTGCCGATCCTGCTTGAAGCCGCCCAGAAAGGCGTTGATCCCGAGTGGGGCCCTCGGCTGTTCTTCGATTCAGACGGCGCGCTCGTTGGGAACGGCGGGTGGAAGGGTCCGCCCGCCGGCGGGGTGGCCGAGCTCGGGTACGCGGTGGCACCGTCACGACAGGGGCGAGGCATCGCCACGGCGGTGGTTCACCAACTTGTCGATCAAGCCCGTGAGGCCAAGCTTGCGGTGATCCGTGCCCACACGCTCGCCGCGGAGAACGCTTCCACCAAGGTTCTAACCCGGTGCGGATTTAGCAAGACGGCAACGCTAAGTGATCCAGACGAAGGACCGATATGGCGGTGGGAACTCGAACTTCAGCCCATCATCAGGGTGGCGGACCCCGCCGAGTGGGACCGTCTCCGGGAGATCGAGGACGCCGCAGACGGGATGTTCGCCGAGGTGGGAATCTGGCCGTTCAACATCGTCGAAGAGGATGACCATCTCGAGCAGGCCGCGGTGGTCCTGGTTTACGGCACACCGGCGAGGGGCTTCGCCTGCGTTGACATCGTCGACGACGTCGCCCACCTCTGGCAGCTCTCGGTTCACCCTTCGTCGGGCCGGCAGGGCATCGGCCGCGCGCTTGTAGGCGCGGTCTGCGAATGGGCGTCGTCGAACGGTTACCCCGCGGTCACGCTTACGACGTTCCGCGACGTTCCTTGGAACGGCCCGTTCTACAGCCGAATGGGGTTCCGGACCCTGGACGAACTCCCGCCTGGCTTGAAGGCGATCCGCCAGCACGAGCGCGATCTCGGCGACGACGACTTCGGTCCCCGCATCGCGATGCGCAAAGAGCTCGTCTGAATTTGGGCTATCCCGGGCCATCGGCCCCGGCGGCGATCTCTGCGGCGGTCACAAAGATCGGATCTCCGGTGGCATCGAGGGCCCGAAAAGCGGCTTCGGTCAGCTTGACCGCGTGCACGTCTCCGGTATCGGCCGCCCTGGCGGCGAGGGTGGCCCTGTCGACACCTCTGGCCTCCCGGGTGACCGTTGGCACCGCGTCGCCGAACAGCGACAGATGGGCGACCTCGAGGTGGTCCAGGCTGGCGCGAGCGGCGGCAACTGGGACGTGTGGTGCCAGCAGATGAACTGCCATCGCGCCAGTCACGCCGTGGAGGGTGAATATGTCGGGCCGTGAGACGAAGCGGCGTGCCGCGCCTGTCGCGATGCGTGCTAGTTGGCGCTGAACGTCTTCGCCGGTGATCTCTTGGGTTGGGCGGGCGCCGTGTCCGGGAACGCCCGGAGACGAAGCACTGGGCCGGGGTTCGAATCTCGCCGCCCAGTATCCAAGCGAGAAGGCCAGTTCTCGCCGGCGGGGCTCGGTCTCAACGGTATCGATCGAGCGGGTGGCGTGGGCCGTGCGAATCATCGCGTGGAAGAGCTTGGTGCTCATGGAGGGCATCAGTCGTGGTACCCAAACGGCCACTGTGTCCCGCCAGCCGGACTCTCTGATGGAGCGATCGAAGTGACCGACCCACTCTTCGAGCATGGCGAAATTTCCGAGCGATTGCCCCCAATCGGTGATGCGACCGCTGCCCACAGCGCGGTTGGTACCCGCCCTGTGGGGCTGGGCGCTGCGATCCGCCCATGCCACCACTTCAGTATCGAGCCCCATGACGGACAACGCTTCGCAGGCCATGGGACCGTGGTTGACGAAGCCCCGCTCGTTCTCCAGCCAAGCGCTGCTGAGGCGTTCGTAGGCTTCGTCGAGAACAGTCATGCTCTATCCGGCCTTGGCGCTAACGATCTGGCGTGCCTGGGCCGGCGGAAGCTGTCCTGCAGCTCGGGCGTCAGCGAGAAGGCGTCCCCACCACTCCAGGTCATCGAGAGTTATCGCGATGCTGCGTTCGGTCGCTGGGTTGGTCGGCTGGCCTTCAACGTCGAATACGTTGTGCACCTGCGGGAGCAGGACCGTGTTGCGAAGAGGAACCATCTCGGCCTCGATCGCGACGTGCGCGAGGTGCTCGACTGCGCGTACCCCGGCGGCGATGCCGCCACTGTAGCCGACGAAGGCAGCGGGCTTGTTACGGAAGGCGAAGCTGACGAAGACGTTGTCGATTGCGTTCTTCAAGACCCCGGGAATGCTGTGGTTGTACTCGGCGGTGATGAAGACGAAGGCGTCGGCTTCCTTCTGCTTCTTGTTCCATTCCTTCACGATCGGATCAGAGTACGTCGGGTCGGCGAAGTCTCCGATCGTCTCGGGGCCCTCCGCGAATAGGGGAAGGGGCCAGTCACGGAGGTCGAGTACCTCGGCGTCAAAGCCTCCGTGTCCTGAGGCCCGGTCGGCCACCCACCTGGCGACCGGGTCGGCGGCTCTGCCGGGTCTCACCGTTCCGATGATGACGTTGAGCTTCAGTCGTTCCATCTTGGTTCAGTCCTTCTGTTCCTGGTGGTTGGGTTGGGTTCTTAGAGGTCCGTGAGCTCGACGTACTCGAAGGTGACGAGGTCGTGCTCGACGAAAGGAAGGTCCTTCAGGTGGTCCGCTGCCTGTTCGGCGTTGGCGTCGTTGACGATGATGATCGGCCCGGTGTGATCGGCCTTCAGAAACACGTCCCGGATTACTCCCTGGTTGCGGAGCTGCTCAACGGTTTTCCCTTCCGCCGGGATATGAGGCGCTATTTCCTTGCCGGTGAGACGTCCGATCACGAGTGTCTTCATTTTTCTGTCTATTCCTTTCTGGTCGATTGGGGGTGAGTTGAAGTTGCGGTCGCCACGTGATTGCAGCCAGGACCCCACCGGCTGCTACTAGCGCGGAAGCGATGAGGATGGCCCGGTCGAAACCCCCGGTCAGGGCTGCGAGATGCCGGGTATGCACGGAGAGCAACGTCGCGGTGCGGCTTGTCGCGATGTCGGTTAGCACTGCCAGGCCGACAGCCGTTCCCACCCGTTGCATGGTGTTGACCAGCCCTGCTGCCACTCCGGCGTTCTGTGACGGGACGCCTCTGGTGGCGGCCGTGATCACCGAAACCAGACTGACCCCCGCTCCGACTGAGACGATCAGCAGCCCGGGGAGGATGTCCGTCAGATACCGGCCATTCGCCGGAATCTTGCTTAGCCAGAAGAGGCCGCCGGTGAAGATCAGCGGCCCCGCCGCCAGCGTCGGCCTTGGCCCGTACCGTGCGATGACCTTCGAAGCGTTCCTGGTGACCCCGATGACGCCCACTGTGAGGGGGAGGAAGGCAAGGCCTGTCCTCAGGGCCGAGTAGCCGAGCACCTGCTGCATGTAAAGCGTGAGGAAGAAGAAGAGCGGCGTCATACCGCAGAACACCAGAACGGCGACCGTATTGGCGACGGCCACTCCATTCAGCCGGAACGTCCCAAGGGGGAGCAGAGGGCGGCGCGAGCGAGCCTCGTTGGCGACGAACAACGCGAGGAGCACCGACGCCCCAAGGAGCTCGGAGATGGTCCGACCCGATCCCCAACCCACGGACGGGGCCTGGGTCAGCGCATACACGAGCAGCAGAAGGGCCCCGGTTACAAAGAAGGCCCCCGGAAGATCGAAGTCCGCTGCATTGGCTCCGCGGTTGTCATTCGGGATCAGGCGGGAGGCGGCGAACACAATCGCCAATCCGAACGGGACGTTGACGAACAGCACCGCGCGCCATCCCAGGCCGCTGGTAAGGATCCCGCCGAAGAGCACCCCTGCAGCGCCACCTGCTCCGCCCATGGCCCCGTAGATCCCGATTGCCCGAGCACGTTGGGGGCCCTGGAAGGTGGTGTTGAGCAATGACAGCGCGGACGGGGACATGAGGGCCCCGCCCATGCCCTGCACGACGCGTGCAGCGACCAGCATGCTCGAGTTGGACGAGAGCCCACCCACCATCGAGGCGAGCAGGAAAATCGAAACGCCAGTGAAGAAGGTCCGCCGGCGTCCGAGCAGATCGGCCGATCTTCCACCCAGCAGGAGAAAACCGGCGAAGGTCAGCGCATAGCCCGAGGCGACCCACTGCAGGTTCTGTTGCGAGAAGTGCAACGACCGTTGGATCGACGGTAACGCGACGTTCACGATCGTCGAGTCGAGGACCACCAGGAATTGCGCGCCGCACAGCAGGAGGAGGATCAGCCCACCCCTTTGCTGCCTCGGGGATGCGCCTACGTGCCCTGCCTCAATCGTCGCCATGGTTTGCTCCTTTGGAGGCGTCGGTTGAGTCCATCGGGCGGGAGAAGACGTTCACCAGGAGGCCTTCCGGGGCCCGGAAGGTCATCGAACGGTTCCCCCACGGCTGGGTGGTGGGGACCTGAACCCAGTCGACCTCCAGCGCGTCGAGGCGGGCGAACTCGGCATCGACGTCATCGACTTCGAAGTCGAGGATCACCTGCGGAACGGCGGTAACTCCGCACTCGGTGAAGCGCGCCTTGGAAAAGCCGAGGGTTGCGTCTCCGGCCGGCACCTCGACGTAGTACTCGTTCAGGCACACACGCACCCCGAGCACGGAGGCATAAAACGATGCAGCGCCCTCCACGTCGTCGGTGACTATCCGTGCTTGCGCCAATCTCATGGTGAGCTGCCCGACCCCCCCATCATCTCGAGTGTCACTCATCGTTGGGCCACCTCCTAATGCGACGAGAATGGTGTCGATCCGGCATCGATCCGGTATCGGATTCGGGATGAAGGACGCTCGCCCATGAGAAAACGTGACACCGCGGCCCTGTCACTTTCCGAGCCTCAACCTCGTCCTAGTTCGGCACAGGAAGGTAGGTTCCGATCAAATGTCCGACCCGTCAGCCAATTCCGAATTCTCGGCCGCTTGGACAGATCACCGAGCGCACATCGTCGACGTGGCTTTCAGGATGCTCGGCGACATCGGAGCCGCCGAGGATGTAGTTCAGGAAGCCTTCTCGAGGCTGGCAAAAACCAAGCCCGGGGAAGTGTTGGATGCTCGAGGTTGGTTAACGGTCGTGACCAGCCGCCTGTGCCTCGACCGGATCAGGTCCGCGCGGACTAAGCGCGAACTCGTCTACGACTTCACCGGACGGGAGCCCGCTGCTCCCCTGACCCGGCCGGAGTTGGATCCAGCCGATCGGGTAACACTCGACGACAGCGTCCGGCTGGCGCTCTTGGTGATGATGCAGCGATTGAGTCCATCGGAGCGCGTCGTGTTGGTGCTCCACGACGTCTTCCAGATGCGCTTCGAGGACATCGCCAACACGGTTGGGCGCCCGGTAGCGACCTGCCGTCAACTCGCCCGCAGGGCCCGCCAGCGAATCGAATCCGAGAGCACCGGACGACGTTTCGACATCACCGCCGAGGAGCACCGGGAGGTGACCGAGCGGTTCATCGAGGCATGTGCCAGGGGTGACATCGCGTCCCTGGTAGGAGTTCTCGCGCCGGATGCCTCCGGCGAGGTCGACCTAGGAGTCGGAGTCGCGACGCCCGGGGTTACCCACGGACCCGAACAGGTCGCCTTGAACCTGGTCAAGTACTGGGCGAGTGCCACGCTGGTGTCACTACCCAGCGCCGCGGGTCCCGCCGTGCTTGGTTTCCGGAACCGCCGACTCGCAGGCGTGCTAATCCTCACGCTTTCACCGGATAACAAGCGCGTCGACAAGGTGCATGTCATCGCCGACCCAGCCAGGCTGGCGTTCCTGCGCGGAGCCCTCGAGGTAGCGTCTTCCGCAGCAGACATACCCGAGCCGTAAGCAATCTTGTAACGCTGGATTTCGCCTCAGCGAGCGAAGAGCGATTTCGCGTCGGCGATCAACTCCGGCGGCACAGGATCGAACTGCTTCACGGGATCGCCACTCTGATCGTCATCATCTCGAAGCTGATCCGATTCGGGCAATTCCTCCGCCAAACTCATTCGATCCTCCAACTAGAAAATCACCCTAAGCAGCTGGGCGTTGGAACCATGCTGACATGAGCGGCATTGTCCTTCCATAGCGCGAATGGGTGGTCTTGCGGGATTGGATCACTAGACCCATATGTCGAGGCCGCCGCAACATCACTATGCCCAAATGGTCTCAGATCGTCCCGTTTTCTCTCAGCCACCACTGTCATTTGACGAGTTGATCATTTACAATCCGGCTCGCTCGCTCGTTGCATACAAACGAGTGCTACGGGCGGCAGATGCAAACAGCTGGCGGCCAGGGGGCACTTGGGAAGCCAGTCGCTCAGGGGGTGGGGAGTGAAGGTCAATAAGACCGCTTTGATCATTACGGTGGGCGCCTGCGTCGTATTCGCGCTGCTCGCGGTCTTCGCATTGGAGCTATCGAGCAATCAGGCCAGGTCGCGGCACAACGTCGAGGTTCAGATCCGCGACCGTGCCACCCTGTCCGCCGCGCTGATCGACAGTCTCTTCCAGTCGGTTCAGCAGCAGATACCGCAGGACTCCCAAACCTACGGGGGGCGGGTCGTGACTGCAGCTCAGATGCAATCCTCGCTTACCCAGGGAGACGTTTACTCCGCGCTGCTCGATTCGAACGGGCAGTTGCTGGCCGCGTCGTCAGGCTTTACGCCTCAAGCCCGAGCGGAGCTGAGCAACTCGGCGGCGCTGGCCCTGCTCCGGACGGGTCATCCCTACGGGCTCGGCAACTTCAACGACTACGGGCAAACCGGGGCGATCGACTTCGCAGTCTCCTTTCCCACCAACTTCGGAACCAGGACTCTCGTAACCGGGTTCACTCCAAAGGCGTTGAGCCAGTTCATCGAGGGTGAGCTGGCGCACGTCCCGGGGGTGAAGGGGTCCCTGAACTATTTGGTTGACGGGAACAACGTCGTGCTCGCGTCGACGAATCCCAAGGTCGCGGTCGGGCAGCGTTTGGCGGTACCCGGGGCGGCAGAGGCCTTTGCCCACCCGACCGCCGACACTCACGACACGTATTTCCAGCAGCAGAAGCTCACCAACTCGACGTGGCGGGTCGTACTTACCTCACCAGACGGCGCGCTGTTCGCGAGCGTGAGCGGCTGGCGGCAGGAAGTTCCGTGGATCCTCTTCGTGGCATTCGCAGTGGTTTCGCTCTTCGCACTTCTGTTGGGTTGGCGAGCTTTGCGTTCCGCCGAGCAGCTCAGCGACGCCAACGAGCAGCTCGGCGTGGTCAACCAGGAGCTTGTGGATCTCAATGGGACCTTGGAACGCAGGGCAGCGGAGCTGGCACGGTCCAACGAGGAGCTGGACCAGTTCGCCTCCATCGCGTCCCATGACCTCCAGGAACCTCTCCGGAAGGTGCGCACCTTCACCGAGCAGCTCACCGTCATGGAGACCGAACGCCTGTCCCCGAAGGGACGGGACTACCTCGCAAGGACCAACGCGGCAGCCGAACGGATGCAGAGGCTGATCGAGGACCTTCTCCGGTTCTCCCGGGTGTCGACTCAGGGCCGCCCGTTCGAGGACGTCGATCTGTCGGCAGTCATGGACGCGGTGATTTCGGACCTCGAGACCCAGATAACCGATCTGGGAGCCGCGGTGCACGCCGGCCCCTTGCCGACGATTAGAGCTGATTCTCTTCAGATGCACCAGCTGCTGCTCAACCTTGTTGGAAATGCGCTGAAGTTCCACCGCTTCGGCGTCAGGCCCGACGTCACCGTCGAAGGGACGATCGAACGGGGCATGTTGCACCTGACGGTGCGCGACAACGGCATCGGCTTCGAACCTCAATACGCCCAGCGGATCTTCCGGGTCTTCGAGCGGCTCCACGGCAGGAGCGAATACCCCGGAACCGGTATCGGGCTTTCGCTATGCCGCAAGATCGCAGACCGGCACGGCGGGACCATCTCGGCCGAAGGGGTAACCGGAGTCGGGTCCACCTTCACGGTCGAGTTCCCCGCGAGGGGCGCCGGCCCGCTGCAAAACCACTCAGCCCCATCCGATCCAGAAGCGGGCCCCGAGTCTGTAGAGGAGCTCGCCAATGCCTGAGAACGGCCACCGCCCGGTAACCATCTTGATGGCCGACGACGACGAGGAAGACCGCGAGATGACACGCGAGGCCCTCCAGAACTCCCATCTGGCCAATGAGATGAGGTTCGTGGTCGACGGGCAGGACTTGATGGATTACCTCCGGCGGCAAGGTGAGTACGCCCATCCGGGCGCTGACGCCCCGCGACCAGGCGTGATCCTCCTGGACCTGAACATGCCCAAGAAAGACGGCCGCGAAGCCCTTGCCGAGATCAAGGGGGACGACAACCTCAGGTGCATCCCGGTCATTGTCCTCACGACCTCGAAGGACGAGGAGGACATCTTCCGGACGTACGACCTCGGCGTCAACTCGTTCATAACCAAGCCGGTCACCTTCGGCGGGCTCGTCGAGGTCATGCGAACGTGGCAGCGATACTGGTTCGAGCTGGTAGAGCTGCCCGAGGCTCCGAAGCGTTGATGCCGTCCAGGCAAGAGCGGATCAGGGTCCTCCTTGTCGAGGACGACGAGGACGATTACACGATCACGAAGGACATGCTCGCGGGGCAGGACCGCGCTCGGTTCGAGGTCGAATGGTGCTCGGACTTCGAGGATGCCTTGGCCACGATCGGCGAGGAACGACACGATGTCTACCTCGTCGATTACCGCTTGGGGAGCCACACCGGGCTTGAACTGGTTCGCGAAGCGTTCGCGTTTCGCTCGCGTGCCCCCGTTCTGATCCTGACCGGGCAGAGTGATTTTGAGATCGACCTCGAGGCGAGCGCGCTCGGAGCGACGGACTTCCTGCTGAAGCAGGAGCTCAACCCGTATGCGCTCGAGAGATCGATCCGCTACGCCATCCGTCACCAACAGGCCTTGAGCGACCTTGCCGTGAGTGAGGAGCGCTACGCCCTGGCCGCCTGCGCGGTCAACGATGGGATCTGGGATTGGGATCTCCTCTCCGACCGGGTGTACTACTCGCCAAGGTGGGGCGTGTTGCTGGGGCTGTCCGAGACGGCGCGCGAAGAAGACTCGTCCGCTTGGTTCGACCGGGTGCACGTAGACGACCTGCGGGGATTGCAGGTAGCCATCGAGGCACACTTGAGCGACCGCACATCGCTGCTGCAGTCGAAGCATCGAATTCTCCACCAAGATGGATCGTTCCGCTGGATGCTCGCCCGTGGAATGGCGGTGAGGGACTCCGCCGGCAAGCCGGTCCGGATGGCCGGCTCCCTCTCCGACATAACGGTTGCAAGGCTGACCGAGCACCGTCTCCAGTACGACGCGCTGCACGACTCGCTGACGGGCCTCCCAAACCGGGCGCTGTTCATGGACCGGCTCGAGCGGGCCATAGAGCGCGGTAAAAGGGACAAGGACAAGGGCTGCGCGCTTCTGTTTCTCGACGTTGATCGCTTCAAGCTTGTCAACGACACGTTCAGCCACAGCGTCGGGGATGAGCTGCTCATTGCAATCGCCCACCGCATTGGGCGGGAACTCCGCCCCGGCGACACGGTCGCTCGTCTCGGAGGTGACGAGTTCACCGTGCTCCTCGATGATCTTCCAGCCGCCGCTCCGGAGACGCCGGCCGTCGAGGTCGTCGACAGGTTGCACAAAGCCTTGGAGCACCCGTTCGAGATCGACGGTCGCCGGCTCTTCGTGACGTGCAGCACCGGGATCGCCTTGCCGGCAAACGGCACGACCGCATCCGAAGCATTGCGCAACGCCGATATCGCCATGTACGAGGCCAAACACGGCGGTCGGGCCCGCCACGCCGTGTTCGACGGAGGTATGCACCGCCGGATCGCCGACCGCCTGACCCATCACAACGCTCTGCGCGAAGCTGTCGAGCGATCACTCATTGGGGTGCACTACCAGCCCGTGGTCGAACTCGACACCGGCCGGATCCACGGCTTCGAGGCCCTCGCTCGTTGGCCAGAAGGGTGGGATTCGCTTGATCCGAGCCAGTTCATTCCACTGGCCGAGGAAACCGGCCTGATCACATTGCTCGGCCGACATGTGCTCCGTGTTGCACTCACCACTCTGGCGTCGTGGCGGCAGGCAGGGTTGGTCGCGGACGACGTGCGGATGAGCGTGAACGTCTCCGGGGCCCAACTGGACGAGCCGAACTTCCCCGACGAAATCCTCGAGGCGATTTCATCCGCCGGGCTGCCGGGAGGGGTCGTGCGCCTCGAGATCACCGAGGGAAGCCTCATGCGCGAGCCCGACCGGATGTCCAGGGTCGCGTCAGAGGTGTGCGCCACCGGTGTTGGCCTCGAACTGGACGACTTCGGGACGGGCTACTCGTCGCTGGCCGCGCTCCACCGCTTTCCCGTCAACGCGCTCAAGATCGACCAGGGCTTCGTCGCCGGCCTGGGTGCACTCGGCGGCAGCGAGGCCATCATCCGATCGACCGTCGCACTCGGGCACAGCTTGGGACTGGACGTCATTGCAGAAGGCATAGAGACGGAGAACCAGCTCCGAATCTTGCGCGAACTGGGCTGCACCCTCGGGCAGGGATTCCTGTTCTTCAGACCCGCTCCTGTGAAGCAAGTCGAGGACATCCTGCGAAGCCAGTTGCCGAACAAGTGGAAGGGACTGAGGAGTCGCGGCGGCCGGTCGATTTCGTGGCCCGAAGGGCCCGGCACGCCGGTCGACACGGCGACCGCCGTACCTTCCCGTTAACGAGGGGCCGGGCCGGCAGTAGAGTCTCCTCATGGGGTTCGAGATGGTTGTAGTCGAGCGCGACGGGCCCTTTGCCACGATCACCATGAACAGGCCGGAGAGGCGAAACGCCCTGTCGCTCGAGCACATGCGCGAGTTGACGGCCGCGTTTGTCGAGGTCGGAAAGAGCGACGCTCGGGGCGTGATCCTTGCCGGCAACGGACCGGTCTTCTCCGCCGGGCACGACTTCGCCGACATGGTGGGCGCCGACCTGGTCGCCATGCGAGAGCTCCTCTGGACTTGCACCGAGTTGATGAACACGATGCAAGGGATTCCCCAACCGGTCGTCGCGCGGGTGCATGCCTTGGCGACGGCAGCCGGATGCCAGTTGGTCGCGGCAGCGGACCTGGCGGTCGCAGCAGAGGGGGCGGGTTTCGCCACCCCGGGCGGAAAGGGTGGGTGGTTCTGCCACACTCCGATGGTGGCGGTGGGCCGCGCGGTCGGGCGAAAGCAGGCGTTCGAGATGGCGCTCACGGGCGACACCGTCGACGCCCACACTGCGCTTCAGTGGGGGCTGGTGAACCGGGTGGTCCCCCTCGACGAGTTGGAATCGGCAACCGTCGATTTACTCGAGCGCGCCACACGCGGGAGCCTGATGTCCAAGGCGATCGGAAAGCACACCCTCTACGAGCAGCTCGGAATGGACCAGCAGCAGGCGTACGCCTACGCGGTTGAAGTCATGGCAGCTGCGAGTCAGACAGCGGACGGGCAGGAGGGAATGGCCTCCTTCCTCGAGAAGCGTCCCGCCAAGTGGGTTGAGCGCTGACCTTGGCGTAGGCGCCATACCGCCGACGATCGAGTGGCGTGACGGCACGGTCCGGCTAATCGACCAGCGGCGCCTCCCGGGCGAGTTGGTCTTCATCGATGCTTCGACGGTCGAAGAACTGTGCGACGCGATCACGACCCTCGCGGTCCGGGGAGCCCCGGCTTTGGGTGCGGCCGGTGCAATGGGCGTCGCCCTCGCCGCCAGCAGCGGCGAAGATCTGCCCGGGTCGGCGGCTCGGCTGATCGCGACCCGCCCGACCGCGGTGAATCTGCGTTGGGGAGTCGAGAGGGCGCTTGCCTCGCCGGATCCGGTCGCCGAGGCGATCCGCGTCGCCGAGGAGGACTCCGAGCGGAACCGCCGCCTTGGGACGGTCGGTGCTGAGCTGCTTCCGGACGGCGCACGAGTTCTCACTCATTGCAACACGGGTTCTCTGGCTTGCGTCGAGTTCGGTACCGCGCTCGGCGTCGTCAGATCCGCGCACGAAGCCGGCAAGGCGGTCTCGGTCTGGGTGGACGAGACTCGACCGCTTCTGCAAGGGAGCCGCCTAACTGCGTGGGAGTTGAGCCGCCTTGGCATCCCGGGGACCGTTCTCGTCGACGGCGCCGCCGCGTCGATGATGGCCCACGGCGAGGTGGACTGCGTGATCGTGGGGGCGGACCGCATTGCAGCCAACGGTGACGTGGCCAACAAGATCGGCACGTACATGCTGGCCGTGGTCGCCCGTCACCATCGTCTCCCGTTCTACGTGGCAGCTCCGGTGTCGACACTCGACCTTCGGTGCAGGAGCGGTACCGACATACAGATCGAGCAACGGGCGCCGGGCGAAGTAACAACCTCAGTCCTCGAGGGGGTTTCCGTGCGCAATCCGGCGTTCGACGTGACACCAGCCCGATTGGTCACTGCGATCGTGACCGACGCCGGCATTGCGGCTCGTCCGTACAAGCCGGCGCTCGCCAGGCTCGTTGCCATTTAAAGGGATTGCCTAACCCGAGTTCCGGGACAGAGCCTTCGCCACGAGCACGGCCATGTCGTCCCGGAGCGAATTCGCTCCGAACTTTGCGGCCGCGTCATGAACCGAATCGGCCAGCCGCTGGGCACTCGTCCCGCCCGCGCCGTCGAGAACCTCGACGAGCCCGTCCATTCCGAACAGCTCGCTCCCCCGCCTGGCCTCTGTGACCCCGTCGGTGTACAGCACGACGCTTTCGTCGAACTCGACCGAGTACTCCACCTCCTGGAGTGTCAGCGCGTCGTCCTGCAGCAACCCGATGAGCCCCCCTGGCTTTCCGAGAGGCTCCGCGTACCCGGATTTGCGCACCAACAAGGGTGGTGGGTGCCCGGCGAGGCATACCCTCATAACGCCACCCGTATCGCCTGATTGGTAGCGCGCCACGGCAACGGTGACGAACCGTTCCTGGTGGGATTCGCTCTGCAATGCGACGTTCAACCGCCGCAGAGCTTCGACCGCCGACCAGCCGTCGTGAAGCAACAGCCGCAACACGTCCCGGCTGGTCCGCGCCAGCGCAGCAGCGGCCGGACCCTTTCCGCAGACGTCACCCATGATCAGAGTTACCGACCCGTCGGGCAGCTTGAACACGTCGAAGAAGTCACCTCCGACGGACACGCTCGGGGTGGCGGCAAAGTAGCGCGCGCCCAGCTCGAGCTCGTTCAACGCAGGCAGGGAGGAGGGTACGAGCGACTCGTGCAGAGCAGTCGCCGCCGCGGCGACCTGCTCGTGGAGATTGGCGTTGTCGAGTGCAAGGCCGACCCGCCTGCTCAGTTCGAGTATGGCCAGGTGGTCGGTGGCTTCGAGCGGCTCGGGCTGCCCGAGGACGAGCAGGCCCGAGGTTTGACTGCGCGACAACAAAGGAACCACCAGCACCTGGAACGTCGCGCCATCAATAGTCACCGGGCGGATGAATCGAGCCACTTCACCGCTTTGAGCTGCGGCTGACAGTGTGCTCCCGAACTCCGGATCCGAATCCAGAAACGCAAGGACCGAGTCGACCCGGCTCTCATCGTTGTGCATCGCGGTGACCCGACGCGCTCGCGCGCGCATGTCGACTACGTAGGCGACTGCCCAGTCGGCCAGATCCGGGACCACGATCTGAACCGACAGGCTGAGAACGTGTGCGATGCTCGTCGAACCCGCCAGAAGCTCGGTGGCCTCGGCTAGAAGTTCCATATCGGCATGCCGCTTGCGCGCGGCGTCGAGCAGCTGGTTGCTTGCCAGGCTCAGGGCGAGGCGCTGGGCTGCGAGGCGCAGGAACGCCTCCTCTTCCTCGTCGAGCTCCCGATCGGAGAACACGGTGAGATAACCGGGCGATTCGCCGCCGACGTGCAGGCGCTGCTGGTGCGACAGCCCCTCCGGGCTCCCGACCGTGACCGGATCACCTGGTCCTGAGCTCAGCACAGCTCCGCGAGCATTGAGTGCGGTGACCGCACGTTGGAGGATCTCCGCTACCTGCTCACGCGGGTTGAGATACGCCTCGAACTCGCGCTCCATCATCAGTGCGGACAGCCGCCGGTCGCTGACCACCGCCGGCGGCACATCCCCTTCGGTGGCCACCGGTTCGCCGGGCTCTTCAGGCATCGAGTCGGCCCCATCGACCGACGGGCTCAGAGAGAACCAGACGGTCTTGCGGCCGCGGGAGTGCTCTGTACCCCACCTCTCGGACATCTGGTTGACGAGGAGCATCCCCCTGCCTCCCTCGGCCAGCTCCCCCGAAGGGGCTCGGCTGAAGAGCGGACCGGTGTCGGCGTCCCGGACCGAGACGGTCACCTCGTCGGTCAGGGACACCGTTATCTCTGCCGTGCTGGCCGAATGGAGCAGCGCGTTGGTCACCAGCTCGCTCGTGAGCAGGATGGCCGTCTCCCGGACGCTGTCCCACCGGTCGCCGGCGAGGGCGCTGGCCACGAACCGCCGGGCGTGCCTGGACGATTCCGGGACCGGCTGAAGAGACAGCGAAATAGACGTCATCTCCGCAGTAGCCCCGGTATTAGCGCTCATACCCGTCCAGTTCCCTGGTCGCTCGCCGTCAGCGTGTGTGATACTAGGCGGAACTGTTGCCGGCGTCGGGGTCGGTGTTGGAGGGCAGGGAGGACGGGCATGGCCACATTGACCGCTCAAGAGGGCGGCATCGCTGCCGCATCGAAGTCCACGAAGAGAACGGTGTCGGTGGACCGGGCGGAACTCGCTGAGTTGGCGGCCGCGGTCGACCGGCTTCTCGACGGGCACTTCTCGGAACGGGTCACCATTATCCCGGGGCCGATCGGGGACCTGGCTACCAAGCTCAACGAGCTCGCCGCACGCCAGGAGCAGCAGGCGAAGGAGCTGGCCCGGATCAGCCGCCTTATCGGCCGTGAGGGCAGGATGGCCGAGCGGCTGCCGACCTCCACCGGGGGCGGTGACTGGACCGATTCGGTAGACGCGATCAACAGCCTCATCGACGACTTGGTCCGCCCGACTACCGAAGTGGCCCGGGTCATCGAGGCGGTCGCGGCCGGCGACCTCTCGCAGCAGATGCTGGTCGAGATCGACGGGCAGCCGGTGAAGGGCGAGTTCCGGCGTATCGGTGCGGCGGTGAACCGGATGGTCGATCAGCTCTCGTCCTTCGCCGACGAGGTGACCAGGGTCGCCCGTGAGGTCGGCACCGAAGGGAAGCTCGGCGGACAGGCCCAGGTTAAAGGTGTATCGGGGGTCTGGCGGGATCTCACCGACAACGTCAACTACATGGCCGGCAACCTGACCAGCCAGGTCCGCAACATCGCCCAGGTCACCACCGCTGTGGCCCAGGGCGACCTGTCCCAGAAGATCACCGTCGACGCGCAAGGCGAGATCCTCGAGCTCAAGAACACCGTCAACACGATGGTCGACCAGCTCTCTTCGTTCGCCGACGAGGTGACCAGAGTCGCTCGTGAGGTAGGCACCGAAGGCCGCCTCGGTGGGCAGGCACAGGTGAAAGGCGTCTCGGGGACGTGGCGCGACCTGACCGACAACGTCAACTACATGGCCGCCAACCTGACCAGCCAGGTCCGCAACATCTCCTACGTCGCAACCGCCGTGGCTCAGGGCGACCTTTCTCAAAAGATCACCGTCGACGCGCAAGGCGAGATCCTCGAACTGAAAAGCACAGTGAACACCATGGTCGATCAGCTCTCCTCGTTCGCCGACGAGGTAACCAGGGTCGCCCGCGAAGTGGGTACAGAAGGAAGGCTCGGCGGACAGGCCGAGGTGGCCGGCGTCGCTGGCACTTGGAAGGACCTCACCGACGCGGTGAACTCGATGGCCGGCAACCTGACCAGCCAGGTGCGCAACATCGCGCAGATCACCACCGCAGTCGCGAGGGGCGACCTTTCGCAGAAGATCACCGTCGGTGCGAAGGGCGAGGTTGCGGCCCTGGCCGAGACCATCAACTCTCTGACCGACACGCTCAGCGTGTTCGCCGAGCAGGTGATCACCGTCGCCAGAGAGGTGGGAACTGAAGGAAAGCTTGGCGGCCAGGCGCAGGTGCCCGGCGTGGCAGGCACGTGGAAGGCGCTGACCGACTCGGTGAACTCGATGGCCGCCAACCTGACCGACCAGGTGCGCGACATCGCGCAGGTAACCACCGCGGTGGCCAACGGCGACCTGTCCCAGAAGGTGTCCGTCGACGTGCGCGGCGAGACCCTCGAACTCAAGTCGACGATCAACACCATGGTCGACCAGCTGTCCTCGTTCGCGGACGAAGTGACCCGCGTGGCCCGTGAGGTCGGAACGGACGGCCGTCTCGGCGGGCAGGCCCACGTGAAGGGCGTGTCCGGTACTTGGCGCGACCTCACCGACAACGTCAACTACATGGCCGCCAACCTCACCAGCCAGGTGCGAAACATCGCCCAGGTCGCGACCGCTGTTGCGCGCGGCGACCTGTCCCAGAAGATCACCGTCGACGCGCAGGGCGAGATCCTGGAGCTGAAGAGCACGGTCAACACCATGGTCGACCAGCTCTCCTCCTTCGCCGACGAGGTCACCCGCGTCGCCCGCGAAGTGGGCACCGAAGGCCGCCTCGGCGGGCAGGCCCAGGTAAAAGGCGTCTCGGGTACGTGGCGCGACCTCACCGACAACGTCAACTACATGGCCGCCAACCTCACCGATCAGGTGCGGAACATCGCCCAGGTGACCACCGCGGTGGCCGAAGGCGACCTCTCGCAGAAGATCACCGTGAACACCAAGGGCGAGGTGGCGGCCCTCGCGCAGACCATCAACACCATGGTCGACCAGCTCTCCTCCTTCGCCGCCGAGGTCACCCGCGTCGCCCGCGAGGTGGGCACCGAAGGCCGCCTCGGCGGCCAGGCGCAGGTGGAAGGCGTATCGGGCACGTGGCGCGACCTCACCGACAACGTCAACTACATGGCCGCCAACCTCACCAGCCAGGTGAGAAACATCGCCCAGGTCGCGACCGCGGTGGCCCGTGGTGACCTGTCCCAGAAGATCACCGTCGACGCGCAGGGCGAGATCCTGGAGCTGAAGAGCACCGTCAACACCATGGTCGACCAGCTCTCCTCCTTCGCCGACGAAGTCACCCGCGTGGCCCGAGAGGTCGGAACCGACGGGCGGCTCGGTGGCCAGGCGCGCGTCCACGACGTGTCAGGAACGTGGCGGGACCTCACCGACTCGGTCAACTCAATGGCGGCGAACCTGACCGACCAGGTCCGCAACATCGCCCAAGTGACCACCGCCGTTGCGCGCGGTGACCTGTCCCAGAAGATCACCGTCGACGCGCGAGGCGAGATCCTGGAGCTGAAGGACACGGTCAACACCATGGTCGACCAGCTCTCCTCGTTCGCCGACGAAGTCACCCGCGTGGCCCGCGAGGTCGGCACCGAAGGCCGGCTCGGAGGGCAGGCCGAAGTGGCCGGGGTTTCGGGGACCTGGCGTGACCTGACCGAGAGCGTCAACCAGCTCGCCGGCAACCTGACCACCCAGGTGCGGTCGATCGCGGAGGTGTCCACGTCGGTCACCCGGGGTGACCTCACCCGGTCGATCACCGTCAGCGCCCGGGGTGAGGTCGCGGAGCTCAAGGACAACATCAACCAGATGATCGCCAACCTGCGCGAGACCACCGAGAAGAACGCGCAGACCGACTGGCTTCGCAGCAACCTGGCACGGATCGGCGGCCGCATGCAGGGGCAGCGCGACCTTGAAGCGCTGTGCGCCATGTTGATGAGCGAGATGACCAGCGTGGTCGAAGCTCAGCAGGGGGCTTTCTACCTGCTCGACTCCTCGCTGGACGGCGACGAGCCGTTGCTCCAGATGGCTTCTGCGTACGCATACACCGGGCAGCCGAAGAGCTTCCTGACCGGCGAGGGCCTGATCGGCCAGGCCGCGGTAGAGAAGCGCCCGATCCGGGTCCAGGGGGCGCCGGCGGGCTACCTCCACATCGGGGGCGGGCTCGGCGACGCTCCGGCCGCCGAAGTAATAGTCCTTCCGGTGCTGTTCGAGGAGCAGGTACTCGGGGCCATCGAGCTGGCGACGTTCGGCTCTTACAGCGAGCAACACCTGATGTTCCTGCAGCAGCTCGTCGATACGGTCGGCGTCGTCCTCAACACCATCATCGCCAACACCCGTACCGAGCAGCTCCTGTCGGAGTCGCAACGCCTCACCCAGGAGCTTCAGGTTCAGTCCGAGGAGCTGCAGCGGGCGAACACGGAGCTCCAGGAAAAGGCCCAGCTGCTCACCGCACAGTCACAGGACCTCGAGGCCAAGAACAGCGAAATCGAAACCGCCCGTCGAGGCCTCGAGGAGAAGGCGATGCAGCTCGAGATCGCGTCCAAGTACAAGAGCGAATTCCTCGCCAACATGAGCCATGAGCTGCGTACTCCGCTCAACAGCTTGCTCATCCTGGCGAAGCTTCTCGTTGACAATCAGGACCGCAATCTCACCGAGAAGCAGATCGAGTTCGCACGCACCATCCATCGCGCCGGTTCTGACCTGTTGGAGCTGATCAACGACATACTCGATCTCTCCAAGGTCGAAGCGGGCAAGATGGACGTGCAGGCCAGCATCGTCGACGTGAGAGCCCTGTGCGACAGCCTGCTCGAGCCGTTCAGGCCGGTGGCCGAGGAGAAGAATCTCGACTACACGGTGACTGTCGATCCGGCTCTCTCTGCTCAGCTGATCACAGACGAGCAGCGGCTGCGGCAGATCCTTAAGAACCTTCTGTCCAACGCCTTCAAGTTCACCGATGCCGGCCAGGTCACCTTGCACGCCGGGCTGCCCACCGTCACCCAGCGGGCCGCGCTCGGAACCGAAAGCAATGGCGACGAAGCAATTGCATTCTCGGTCATCGACACCGGGATCGGTGTGGCCTCGGAGAAGCTTGCGCAGATCTTCGAGGCGTTCCAGCAGGCGGACGGCACCACGAGCCGGCGTTACGGCGGGACCGGCCTTGGCTTGTCGATCAGCCGCCAGATCGCTCAGCTTCTCGGGGGAACGATCACCGTGGAAAGCGAGCCTGGACGCGGGTCGACCTTCACGCTCGTCGTCCCCCGCCAGCTCCCGGGGATCGATACCGCGTCGCTGCCGCCTGCGGATCAGCTCGTGCCCCATGAGCGAGAGCGCACCGGCAGGGGGCCGATCGTCTCCGCTCCTCCGCTGGACGACGACGGTCGCTCGGTGCCAGATCACAGCCTCGAAGGCCGGACCATCCTGGTGGTGGACGATGACGTGCGCAACGTCTTCGCCCTGACCAGCGCTCTCGAGCTGCACGGATCAAGCGTGCTCTACGCCGACAACGGCGTTCGCGGACTCCAGATGGTCAACGAACACGCGGAAATCGATCTGGTGCTGATGGACGTCATGATGCCGGAGATGGATGGCAACGAGACGACCCTGGCGATTCGAAAGATTCCGGGTCGCGAAGACCTGCCGGTACTGTTCCTCACCGCCAAGGCGATGGGCGGCGACCGCGAAAAAAGCTTCGCAGCCGGGGCCTCGGACTACATCACCAAGCCCGTGGACCTCGAAGTACTTCTCAGCTCGATGCGCAGGTTGCTCCGCCCGAGCACCCAGGCTGACGACGGCGCGGCAAGCTCCTGATGACCAACGTGGAGCCGGCGACCGTTCTGCTGGTCGATGACCGCGAGGAGAACCTCCTCGCGCTAGAGGCAATTCTCAGCAGCCTCGGGCACCGGCTCGTACGCGCCCGTTCCGGCTCCGAGGCGCTCAAGTGCCTCCTCGGCGAAGACGTGTCCCTCATCCTCCTGGATGTACAGATGCCCGAGATGGACGGGTACGAGACGGCGGCACACATCCAGAGCCGGCCGCGCACCCGGAACATACCGATCATCTTCCTGACCGCTATCGACCACGAGGCTCACCAGGCGTACCGGGGATATGCCGCGGGCGCGGTGGACTTCCTCGCCAAGCCGTTCGACCCGTGGATGCTGCGAGCGAAGGTGCAGGTGTTCCTCAAGCTCTACCTCGAGCGACGGCATCTCGAAGCTCGGGTGCGCGAGATGCAGGGGCAGCTGGCCGAGCTGTCAGGCCAGGCGCTCGATGGTGACCTAGCGCAGATCGAACGCCTGCTTACCATGGCCGAGAACCGGGAGACCGGGCCCCTGCTCGACGAAGCGCTGGACCGGCTACGTGGGATCCGCGAGCGGGTTATGCCGCACGACTCGTTGACGTCGCCGGAAGCTGGATGGCCGTAGCTAGGAGCCAGCCGGGCAGGCCACCGAGGACTGGGTTCCGAGGACCGATACCGACGTCGCAGTGAGTTTGAGCTGAGTCAGCGAGCAGGTTTGGGCCGGTCCGGCGACGAGCAGAGCGCCGGTCGGGTTGGTCTTCTCGACGAGGTCGTAGATCCCGTCAGGCGTGGTGGTGATGTCGATGTACTGGCCGGGCGTGTCCCAGGTGTACACGTCTCCCCAACCCGGCTTGATTCCTTCGTCGATGAAGCTGTTGTCGGGCCCGACATTCGCCGGAAGGTTGCATCCCGGCTGCCCGACGAAATCGCGGGTTGCGTTCGTCGTCGGGGAGCGGAAACCCCAGTAGTCGTCGTCGGTGAGACAGAAGGAAGCCTTCACCGACGTTGCTACCGGTGCGCCGATCGTTCCGAGCGGGGTCGTACCGGGGATCACACCATAGAGCGTGTATCCGAGAAGATCGGTGTAGTGGAAGTGGGCGTGCTGTACGTGAAACAGGCAATCTCCGGCGGGACGGGTCACGCCGGTGCCCGTCGATGTGGTGAGCACTTGTTCGGCGTGGCACTGACCGGGTACGTACGCACTCGACACTCCGGCCGAACCGGCCGTCACGAGCGGGATGCGGACCTCCAGCGGCCCGGCACCGGCATTGCGAACGTCGCTGGTGAATCGAAGGCAGCGAAGGGTCGGATGCTGAACGGCACCGACGGAAGGGTTCCCGACGGGGACCGTCTCGTCGACGTAGCACGACGTCGGGGTCGGTGCGGACACCGGGAACGGGAAGCCCAATGGGGTGGAGGCGACAGGGGGCAGCCCGTTGACGGCGAGGGCGTATGGGGGAAGCGCCTGCAGTACTGGCAAGTCGTAACAGCCGGCTTCGCCGTTCACCGTTGTCTGTGTGCAGGGAAGTGGGTTCCAGGTAGATCCAAACATTGGACGCACTTCACCTTGATAGGAGGCGTTCTGGTCCTCGGCGTAGGTGAACGTCACCACGATCGTGTACTTCCCGGGTTTTGGCTGTGCTACCGAGACCGCCTGGCCGTTGGCGCCGATCCCGTTACCCGCCGCGGCCAGCGTTCCTGACGGGTCGTATACGTATAGGTCGAAACCGTCGTTGGCGTTGAACGTGCCGTCCGGTGCGGTCACGTTGCTGTGGACCGCTACGAGAAACGCATGGGTGCCGGCGTTGGTAAAGGTGAACTCCTGGCACTCCGGGCCGCAGACCAGCGGCGCCGGGGAGTTGACCAGCGGCAACGGGGTCGGGTTGGTCACCGCCCCGTTGAAGGTGATGACGTGATCAGGCGGACCCAGCGTTCCAATCGGGGTCGGGGGCGTCGTGCTCGGCGGAACCACCGGAGGGGCCGGGATCAGGTCAGGCGGAGGATCCGTGGCGCGAGCTGTGGTCGTCAACCCGATCGAGGTCGCGGCCACGACGGCTGACAGCACTACCAGGTACCGGCTGGATCGCATGCGGGGGATGTTCGCCGTCGGGGCGTCTATTCCCCCTGTGACACCTGGTTTGAGCCCGCTCAAGCGTCCAGCGCATCCGGGGGCAAAGAGTTCACCTTCCGGTCAATCACTGCGCATCTTGCGTACAGCGGCATTTCACGTCACTTGGAAAGAGTCTTGGCATGACGCTACGAACCCGCAAAATCGCCAAGTCGGCTATCGCTGCGGTAGGTGCCGCGGCGGCGCTGGCCATCCCAACGCTGAGCGGCGCCTCCGCCCAACCGGTGCGTGCTGCGTCGGGGAACCCGGCCACCCCGATCAAACACCTCGTGGTCATTTTCCAGGAGAACGTGTCGTTCGACCACTACTTCGGCACGTATCCGGTAGCCGCCAACACGAGTGGCCAGACTTTCACCGCCGCGCCTGGAACACCCTCCGTTAACGGGCTGTCAGCCGCTTCGCCGGGTGGGGGGACCTTGCTGACCAACAACCCCAACGGGGTCAATCCCCGCCGCTACGACCCCACCAGCACCAATGATCTGCTCACCTGCGACCAGAACCACGACTACACCTCGGAGCAGCAAGCGTTCGACAACGGGAAGATGGACGCCTTCATCTCGTCGGTCGGCACCGGCAGTGGAAAGTCTGCAACCGGCCAAACCTGCCAGGCGTCCGATGTCATGAACTATTACGACGGGAACACCGTGACCGGGTTGTGGAACTACGCCCAGCATTTCGCGATGAGCGACAACTCCTACAGCACAACCTTCGGACCGTCCGCGCCAGGTGCCATCAACCTGGTGTCCGGCGACACCGGCGGGGTGAACCCAGCCCTCGAGATACGCAATGTGTCCAGAAACCAGCCCAACGCCGATGTGGTCAGTGGCGGGGACGGCACGGACAGTCTGATCGGCGACCCGCAGGGTTATTACGACGACTGCTCGAGTCGGAATTCCGTCGGGCTCACCGGCCAGAACATAGGTGACCTGCTGAACGCCAGAGGTCTCTCATGGGGATGGTTCCAGGGAGGATTCGCTCCCACCACCGCCTACAGCGGACCGGGAACTCCCGCCGGCACCTACAACCCGCTCAACGTGACCGGGCGGGCCGTATGCGGGGCCAAGCATCCGATTGGGGTCGCGCTCGGTGGAACCGGCCAATGGGGATTCAAGGGTGATTACATCGCGCATCACGAGCCGTTCCAGTACTACTCCTCTACGGCCAACCCCCATCACCTGGCACCGGCGTCGCTGCAGGCAGTAGGTACCGACACGCAGACCTACACCAGCGGCCAACCCAACTTCGACACGGCCAACCACAACTACGACCTCAGCGTGTTCAACCAGCTCCTGTCCGGAATAGCAGGCGGATCCCTAAGCCCCGACTCGCTCCCGGCGGTCAGCTTCCTGAAGGCGCCCGGCTACCAGGACGGCCACGCGTTCTACTCCGACCCCATCGACGAGCAGCAGTTCGTGGTCAACGAGATCAACGCATTGGAGAAGACCCCCGACTGGGCCAGCACTGCAGTCGTCATCGCCTACGACGATTCCGACGGCTGGTACGACCACGCCAACTCGGGGGTGACCAATCCGTCGGAGGGAGTCGCCGACGCCCTGACCGGTTCAGGTCGGTGTGGCAACACCCAATCAGGCAACGGGCCACTGGCCGGAGAGCTTGGCCGCTGCGGGTACGGGCCTCGCCAACCGCTCGTGGTGGTGTCGCCCTGGTCCCGCTCCAACTACGTGGACCACACCCTCACCAACCAGGCGTCCATCACTCGATTCGTCGAAGACAACTGGCACCTCGGACGGATCGAGGGCTCCGCGGACGTCGGCTCGGGGCAGCTCAACTCGATGTTCGACTTCAGCACCCCGACCGGTACTAACCCGGTCTTGTTCCTCAACCCGTCGACGGGTCAAGGTCAGTAGCAGCTCGCAGGTGGTGCCGGGGCCTTCGGGCACCGGCACCACCCGGTAGATCCTCGGTCGTGACACCTATACGTTGGATGGCGGCGGGCTCAGCCCTGGCCCAGGCGTACGCCGCAGCCAGGAAGCGATAGCACCACTCCTCCGCAAGGCTGCGGGTTTCGCAGAATTGGATGGGGACGTTTGGCCAGCGGACTTGGCATTCGGCCAGTCCATCCGCAATCAACGCGGGACGGAAACGATCCTGCTTGTAGATCTGAGAGTAACGATCCTCGACCACTACCGCCGCACGAGGCAAAACGGCGAGTTCGCCAAGGGCGTAGCGCAGCTTGCCCGTGGTGAGGCTGGAGATGAGATCCGGAACGGACTTGCGTTCTACCGAGGCGACGAGCGTTCCGTCGACCATGATCCCGTAGTCGCCGCAGGGCAGCGCCGCCTTGGTCGTTCGCACTTGTTGGCCGGAGAAACGGTAGGCGTAGCGCTCGTGGGCGTCGACGACGATCTCGAGCTCTGCGACACCGGCCGCTTTGGCGGTGGGGAGGTTGACGGACGGCCGCGCTTGCTTGCGGGTGCGAGGAGACTGCCAGAAAACGGCGTCCCGGCCGCGGGCGGTCGTGAACACCAGTTGCGAGCGGTTCTCGCGGGATCGGTCGGCCACTATGTCTATGGCGGCTCCGCGGCGAACGCACGAGCGCAGCGGAACGCGTTCGATGATTTCCGGAACCTCGGGCCAATCGCCGGCTGGTACGGGATGGCAATAGAGCGCCTTCGCGCGCGGCCAGGTCCCGGAAGTCCGCAAGACGATTCCCTCCCCAACGGGGACCCACAAGAGGTAGCCCAGCCTGGAGTCGGCATCAGGGTTGGTGGCTATCAGCAGCTCGTTCATGGATCTTCGGCTCAACCGAGCTTAGAGCCGACTAGATCAGCGGTCGAAGGGTGCTCAGAATGTCCGCGATGCGGTCGACCACCATCAGGTGTCCACCTCCCGGCACCTCGTGGAGCACGGCTCCGGGCACCGCGGCGGCCATGCGCCTGGCGTGGGCGGGTGGCACGTTCCGATCTGCGTCTCCCTGCCAAAAATGAACGGGGACCTTGATGTCCTCCAGCCGGAAACCCCAGTCCCGCGAAAACAGCTCGAAGTCCTGGGCTGCTGCCTTACCGGCAGTGGCCGACGACCTGCGCATGTCTCTGATGAACGCTTCGCGGACCTGAGGTCGAGCGAGGATCTCGGCATCGCAAGCTGGCACCTGCCTGCTCATGCCCTCAAGCGCTCGCTCGGGCCACCGACGCTGGGCGAACACCGCCATGCCGAAGATCGCCCGCAGAGCTTTCCCCGAGCGGCGGGCGATCCGGGTGGCCAGCATGTTGAGCGGCATCATCCCCTCTTCGTCGCCGGGCGCCGACAACGGACCGACTCCGCTGATCACCCCTGCCGCTGAAACCCGTTCGGGGAAGAACGCGGCGCACACCAGCGCATGCGCTCCGCCACCCGATAGACCGATTACACCGAAGCGCTCCAAGTCCAGGTGATCTGCGAGCCCGGCGACGTCGTCCGCCCAGTCAACCAGGCGCCTGCCCGGACGCAGAGTGCTGTGCCCGTAGCCCGGACGATCGACTGAAATCAACCGGATGCCGGCGGATCGCACGGGTGCCTCGTCCAGGACGAGCTGATTGCGGGAACCAGGGGTTCCGTGGAAGCCGATGATCGGCCTACCCGCGGGATCGCCGAGCTCCAACCAGGCCAGCTCCCTGCCATCCGGCAACTCCATGATCCGGGTGTCGGTCACAACGTGACGGTAGCCCCCGGGGTCCAGGGTCGGTGCGGTCGGATTTGCCGTGAGCTAGCGGCTGATGACCGCCTCGACCAGATTCGGGCCAGGGGTGGCCAGCGCGCGCGCTAGTTGATCGGAAAAGTCAGCAGCGGTGTCGGCCCGGGTAGCGGGGACGCCCATGCTCGCGGCCAGCGCAACGAAGTCCAAGTCCGGGTCGTGCAGGTCGAGCATCGACCGCGCGCGCGGCCCGCCAGCGGCCGCTCCCACGCGTTGTAGCTCCATGTTGAGGATGGCGTAGCTGCGGTTGGAGAGGATCACCGTTGTCACGTCGAGACCCTCGCGGGCCATGGTCCAGAGCGCCTGGGCTGTATACATTGCGGAGCCGTCTGCCTCGAGGGCGAGCACCTTGCGGTCCGGGCAGGCGACGGCCGCGCCGACCGCTAGAGGCAAACCGATACCTATCGACCCGCCGGTGAGGGTCAGCCAGTCGTGGGGAGGGGCGCCGGCGGTGGCGCCGGAGATGAACAGCCCGGAGGTGTTGGACTCGTCGGCCACGATCGCGTCCTCCGGTAGGAAGGCGCCGATGGCCAGCCCGAGCGCGTCGGCCGTGAGGGGGCCGCTCTCGGGAGCGGAAGGGCGGCCGGGGGATGTAGTCGGAGCGGCGGCGGGGTCAACACCCAACTCGGCAGCCAGAGCTTCGAGGGCGGCCCGCGCGTCGTCCCCCGGACGGACCAGTGTGTGGACCTGCACTCCGTCCGGAACAAGATCGCTCGGCTTTTCGGGATAAGCGAAGAACGACACGGGAGACCTGGCATCAACGAGCACCAGGTGCGAGAGGCCTTCGAGCTGCGCCACCGCCATCTCGCCGAGATACGCGAGCCGTTCGGGGGCGACCCGCCCGGCGCCCCGCTGCAGGCGAGAGGGGAAAGTTTCGGCAAAGAGCTTGGCCTTGTGGGTTGCGGCGACGGCACCGGCCAGGGCGAGGGTGTCCGCGCGGCAAGCTCGGCCTCCAACGAGGAACCCGACGGGTCGTCCGCTGCGGACCGCGGCGGCGACCGAGCTGACCGCATCGGGATCCGGAGTCCTTAGACCAGGGACGGGGGGCGCCGGCGCCGGTTCAGCCCCCTCCGACCACGACACGTCCGCCGGCAGGATGAGCGTGGCCACCTGGCCCGGCGGCCCGTACGCAGCCGAGATCGCGGCTGCGGCGTCGGCCGGCAACTCGGCGGTCTTCATCGAGCGGCGGACCCAACCGGAGACGTTGGACGCAAGCGCGTCGATGTCCGACTCGAGAGGTGCGTCGTACTGCTTGTGGTAAGTGGCGTGGTCTCCGACGACGTTCACCACCGGGCTGGCCGCGCGGCGCGCGTTGTGCAGGTTGGCGATGCCGTTGCCGAGACCGGGGCCCAAGTGCAGCAGCACGGCGGCCGGTCGGTCTGCCATGCGCGCGTACCCATCGGCGGCGCCGGTCGCGACACCTTCGAACAGCGCGAGCACTCCCCTCATCTCGGGCACGTCGTCGAGTGCGGCGACGAAATGCATCTCCGACGTGCCAGGGTTCATGAAGCACGTGTTGACGCCGGCACCCGTCAAGGTGCGGAGAAGAGCGGACGCGCCGTTCATATGAGATCAGTCATTCGAAGATCGCTCCCGGGTTGAGGATGTGGTTGGGGTCGAACGCCGTCTTGATCCGCCGCCACAGGTCGAGCTTGGCGGGATCCTCGATGGCGGCGAGGTACTTCCTTTTTCCTCTGCCTATTCCGTGCTCTCCGGAGATGGCACCGCCCCTGCCTGTGCCGGCGCGCAGGATCGCTTCGATCACCTCCTGGCGCTTTGCCGGATCGGACTGGAAGACCGACAGGTGGACGTTGCCGTCACCGGCGTGCCCGCATCCGGAAACCCACGAACCGCTGGCGCCGGCGATGGCCGCGACGTCGTCCATGAACGGGGCGATGTCGGCTCGGGGAACGACAACGTCGATGATGTCGTCGGCGCCCGCCGCCTTCGCCACCCAGAACGCCTTTTCCCGAGCGATGATCAGCTGATCGCCGGCGGCCGGTGGCAGCACGTAGATGTCGAGGGCTCCTTGGTTCGCGAGCAGCTCGGCCACTTGAGCGGTGTCTTCGTCCAATCGGTCCTCCTGGTTGTTCTCGAGTACGACCACCAGGTATGCCAGCGCTTTGTCGCGGATGTCGGGGGGAACGCCGAGCTCGAGGTCGCCGGTCTTCACCAGGGCCGCCATGGTGACGAGGTCGATGTACTCGACCATCAGCGGGCCGATGCCGGTGTGGATCAGCTTCGGGACCGAGCCGGTGCATTCGGAAAGCGTGGCGAACGGCGCCAGCACGGTTGCTTTATGGGCCAGGCGCGGGTAGAGGCGAACGATCGCTTCGGTGACGAGCGCGAGCGTGCCCTCCGAGCCGATGATCAGCTGGGTCAGGTCGTAGCCCGCGGTGGACTTCACGAACTTCCCACCGGTGCGGATGGTCTCACCCGTGCCGAGGACCGCTTCGAGGCCGAGGACCTGGTGGCGGGTGACGCCGTACTTCACGGCGCGCATGCCGCCGGCGTTTGTCGCGACGTTGCCACCGAGGCTTGCGCTGAGCTCGCCGGGGAAGGTCGGGTAGACGAGGCCGTGCCGGCCCGTCTCGGCGTCGAGTTGCTCGAGGGTGACGCCGGGTTGGATGACTGCGACGTGGTTGTCGTTGTCGATCTCGAGGATGGCGTTCATCCGCTCGAAGGCCACGACCACGCCGTCTCGCGACGGGATGCACGCTCCGGACAGCCCGGTGCCGGCGCCTCTCGGCGTGAGCGCTGTGCGGGTGGCGTTGGCCCAAGCCACGATCTGCTGGGTCTCGCCGGCGTCCCGTGGGAACACCACGGCCCGAGGCGTTTCCGGTTCGAGGCCGAGGGCTTCGTCGTGGAGGTACTCGTCCTTGATCTCGGCGCCGGCGAGGACGTTGCCCCGGCCGACGATGCCCTCGAGCTCGGCCGCAATCGGATCGCCCACGGGATCAGCTTGCCACGAGACGACGGGTCGATGAGCGCTTCGTCAAGGGCGGGCCTGGCCGCAATGGGTTCGCCGGTGTAAAGGGATCTGACTGAGCTTCTAGGACTAGTGCCGTAGCAGAATACGATCTGTGGCACTCCCAGGCGCACTACAATGCAAGGAGCGGATCGGCCGCATTTGCAACAAGCTGCCCGAGGTGACTCAACGCCCCGGAGGCGAGCGCGGGCTCCACATCGCCTACATGGTAAAGAAACGAACCTTCGCCTACTTCACCGAGGACCACCACGGCGATGGACGACTCGCCTTGATCTGCAAGGCACCCGCAGGAGATCAGGCGGCGCTGATCTCAGCACAGTCCGATCAGTACTTCGTGCCTCCTTACCTCGGTCATCGAGGCTGGGTCGGGTACTGGTTAGACACCGCGCATGTCGATTGGACCGAAGTCTTGGAGTTGATAACCGATGCGTTCAGGATGACCGCGCCTCGGCAGTTGGTCCTGCTCCTCGGCGACTCGTGACGAACTTCAGAATTTTCTCTTCGACGGGTCGTAACTTGATGCGCTCGCAACATTTGATTTGGCCGATCCTTTAAGCCAGGGCCCCGTTTCTCATGGGCCCATGTCGTAACCCTCTTGCAGGACTTTGCCGGTCGTGGCGTCGACAAAGACTTCGAGGTAACCGAACGCGCACGGGCCTCTGATGCCATACACAGGAGGGGCAGGGTGCCACGGGTATCCGTTGGTTATAGCGACACCTGCTGCGTAGACGAGCCAAGCTGTCACCGGATCGGGGCTGCCCGGCACTTCGCCCGGGTAGGTGCCCAGAACGATTGCCGCGGTGCCACCGCCGGCGCTTGGCAGGTGCGCTGTCGCCCATGCGGCGCTGGCCCTTACCTTGGCGACTGCCCCGAGTGGTACTGGTAAGAGGTCCGCGGAATGTCCTCCGACACTCCCTGCGCCGGGTCCTAGGTGGCTTGGCCGCGTTGCCCGTTGCGGGGCGGGCATGGTCGGCAGCCGCTGCCTGCGGGCATCCCTGGTCTTGCATTCCCCGGAAACACCGGCCACCGTTGCAATCGAAGAGGCGGCTGAATGCCCAGATGAAGTCGAGTGGTCACTTTGGAGGGAACCTTCGCTCCGCGGCGCTGGAGAGTCGCACGCGCCGAGCGACACCGCTGCTACAACTCCAAGCACCCTGATCGCTCTCAGCGACATATGCGACTCTCGGACCCTCACGTTGGTTTGGAAACACGAGCCGATATCGCGAAAGGTCACCGCGTTCACAACAGCCGTCCCATGGCGACAGTGGTGTCCGAGGAAGACGCAATGGCGGATGTGCTCAATCCCGTTCCTGCGAGACATCCAAGAGCGATCACGCTCGACGTTCCACTTCGGGGTTCGGCGGCACAACTGGCCGACTCGGCAGTCGTCTCTTTGAACTCGACGATTCCTGTGGTACCCGGCAAGGGAGGACAGAGGGGGTCGTAGCTACTTGTCGTCTCACAGCACCGAGACACTGCCATCGACGAGCACACTTCACGCCCGTATGACGAATCGAGCAGCCGGGTCGGTTCCCGTCACCCCACACTTATTTTCATCGAGTGGTCATGCGCCCCTTATCCGATCAACCGATCGCTGATCTGGAAGGTAAGTACAGACGGCGAGGACCCGAGTCTGACCGGGCCCGCCATCAGGCTCGCCGGGGTGAGGCGTCCCGGAAGCGGTGACGGTCCTCGACGCCTACGCAGTCATTGCTTACTTAAAGGCGG